>CAVINS010000088.1:0-9245 GCA_963643925.1 Bacteroidaceae bacterium | reverse complement strand
CTCGCGACCCCAACCTTGGCAAGGTTGTGCTCTACCAACTGAGCTATTTCCGCAACTTGGATGCGTGCGCAAAGATAGGGCAATTAGCGATACGTTCCAAACGTTTCGATCCACTTTTGGACGAAAAAGTTCATTTCTCTCCTCTGCGGGTACGTATGAGGATGACTCCGTTAGCGCCGCGGGCACCATAGATGCTGCCGTTCTTCAGCACTTCCACGTGGTCCACCTCGGCAAGACTGATGGAGGAGATGTTGTCCACCTCCATGCCGTCGACGATATATAGGGGTGTGGAGCTGGCCAGAATACTGTTGCGACCCTGAATCATCACATCGCCCTCGTCACCGGGGCGGTTGGGTGTGGAGATGCGCAGTCCGGCAATGCGTCCCTGCAGGGCTTCGAGCAGGGTGGTAGCTCCGCTCTTGCGCAGCTCGTCGCCGGAGATGCCGTTGCTGTAGCCGGCGAAGTTCTTACGCCGTTGGGACCCGTAGCCGATGTCTACCAGCGTAGTATCTTCCCGAGCATCGACGGTATGCTCCTCCAGATACCACACGATGCGCAATTGCTTGCGGCCATCAAGGGATACGGCGTAGGTCTCGTCTTTATAGCTAAGCCTCAGCGTGTCGGTGGACTTCACGTCCGCCAGCCCGAAGCGTCCCTTGCGGTCGGTGCGGGTCTTGCGGTCCGCGTCGCGGGTCAGGGCAATTTTCACCTTGGACAGTCCCTTGCCGGATTCGTCCGTCACAAGTCCGCTCAGCGGATAGGTCTGTTGCGCGTGCAGTGCGGTGCAACAGGCAAAAGCCATTCCTAACAATAATACATTTCTCATAGTAGTTTGCTCATATTATATTAAAGGTTCATCAATTTCACGTCGGTCTGACAGAGCCCGGTGTCGGCAAGCGACACCAGACGATGGTCGACTGCAGGGAACGATTATCGTCCCAGTAGCTTCTTCTCGGCCTCCTCCATGGTGGCGAAGTCGAACCCGGCGACCACTTGGTCCATCAGCGCCTCTATCCGTTCGTTGCAGAGGTTGCCGATGCTACCCTCGTGGGTGTGGTGCACACTCTTCACGGGCTGGAAGCGTCCGGCCTCGATGTCGAGGCCCACCTTCTTGTAGGCGTCGCGGAAAGGCATTCCGGCGGCAGCGAGGCGGTTGACCTCCTCCACACTGAAGATGGGGGCGTACTTGTCATCGTCCATGATGTGCTCGTTCACCTTCATCTCGTGGATGATGTGGGTGGTCATGCGCAGGCAGTCCTCCAGTTCGTCGAAGGCGGGGAGAAAGACCTCCTTTATCATCTGCAGGTCACGGAAGTAGCCTGACGGCAGATTGTTGGCAATCATCATGATCTGCTGTGGCAAGGACTGTATCTTGTTGCATTTGGCACGTGTGAGTTCAAACACGTCGGGGTTCTTCTTGTGGGGCATGATGCTCGAGCCGGTGGTACACTCGTCCGGCAGCTTCACGAAGCCGAAGTTCTGGCTGTTGAACAGGCAGGCATCGAAGGCGAGCTTGGAAACCGTGCCGGCGATGGTGGCCAGGGCGAAGGCAACGTTGCGCTCCATCTTGCCACGGCCCATCTGAGCGTAGACCACATTGTAGTTCATCGTGTCGAAGCCCAGCAGTTGGGTGGTGAGGGTGCGGTTCAGGGGGAATGACGATCCGTAGCCGGCAGCCGAGCCCAGGGGGTTGCGGTTGCACATCTTGTAGGCGGCCTGCAGGAAGAGCATGTCGTCCGCCAAACTCTCGGCATAGGCACCGAACCAGAGCCCGAACGATGAGGGCATGGCTATCTGCAGGTGTGTGTAACCGGGCATCAGCACATCCTTGTAGCGGTTGCTCTGTTCGATGAGCACATGGAAGAGTTGCTCCACGCACTCGGCTATCTCCTTGATGCGGGTGCGGGTGAAGAGTTTCAGGTCCACCAGCACCTGGTCGTTGCGCGAGCGGCCGCTGTGGATCTTCTTGCCCACATCGCCCAACTTGCGGGTGAGCATCAGTTCCACTTGTGAGTGGACATCCTCCACCCCTTCCTCTATGACGAACTTGCCGGCCTCTGCAGTCGCGTAGATGGACTTCAGCTCCGCCAGCAGTTGCTGCAGCTCGTCGGCCGTCAGCAGTCCGATGGTCTGGAGCATGGTAATGTGGGCCATGGAGCCCAACACATCGTATTTGGCCAGGTAGAGGTCCATCTCGCGGTCACGTCCCACGGTGAAGCGCTCGATGTCCTTATCCACCTGCACACTCTTTTCCCAAAGTTTCTGTGCCATAGTTTCTATCCTCGTCTCTTTTAATGTTGTATACTATAATTTAATAAGGTATCCTTGCAAACGTGTCGGCCATCTTGTCCACGGCATCGTTCAGCGGTTTGGAGAGCATGGAGGCCATGATGAAGTTGAGCTCCATGTCGATGACGACGGTCATCGTGCAAGCCTCGTCGGAGACTTTGTCAAACTGCAGACGCAGACTGAAGGGCAGCGGCGACTGCACGGTCTCGAATTGGATAGTGGAGCATGGCTCCGCCTTGTTCAGACGCAATTCGATGTCGCCTGCCTGGGGGATGTTGAACCGGATGGAGTCTTCGGTGATGTCCACCTTGCCTGCCCCGGCGGGGATTTGGTCCTTCATGGCAGCCATGCTCTTCAGGTCGGAAAGGCGGCCGTAGACACGTTCCTGACTATAGGGAATCTGTTTCTCTTGACTTTTGAATTCGCTCATATTCGTTGCATTACGTTTTGTGACAAAAAGGACTGTCCGGGCAAGAGGTCAAGTCCGAACGGTCCTTCACAGTAGTTATTTATGTTCGTTTCACGCTTCGTTGCGTCCAGCGGACACTGCTAGCGCCTTGCGGCAGTCGGGTCCTCCATCCCTATGCGGGACTTGGGGTGTGTTACGCGTTCCAGTGTGCGGGGTCTTTGCGCCAGTTCTGAAGTACCTCTACATCGTCTTCGCTGATGTAGTTGGTCTTGAGGGCAGTCTCCAACACAGCCTCGTAGTTGGTCAGTGTGACGAGTTCCACCTTGGCCTCCTTGAAGGCATTCACGGCGATATCGAATCCGTAGGTGAACGATGCGACCATACCGATGACCTCACAGCCGTCGCGACGGATAGCCTCCACAGCCTTCAGGCTGCTGCCGCCGGTCGAGACCAGGTCTTCCACCACAACAACCTTCATGCCCGGGCGAAGCTCACCCTCGATGAGGTTCTCCAGTCCGTGGTCCTTCGGGGTGGAACGTACATAGACAAACGGCAGATTCAGCTCGTTTGCCACCAACGCGCCTTGGGGAATGGCACCCGTGGCCACTCCGGCTATCGCGTCCACATCACCGAAACGCTCGAGGATGATGCGCGAAATCTCAATCTTCACGAAGTTGCGAAGTGTTGGATACGAAAGGGTTTTGCGGTTATCGCAGTAGAACGGTGACTTCCATCCGGATGCCCAAGTGAAGGGGTTGGCCGGTTGCAATTTGATAGCTTTAATCTTAAGCAGTTTCTCCGCAAATATCTTCTCCAAAGTTTTCATAATAGATTTTTGTATTAATACCGGGCAAAGGTAGGGAAAGTTTATCGAAAGTCCCCTATTCCGAGGAGGCAAATTTTAGAACTATTTTATGCAAGGGGCTTGGAGGAGGGACGGGAAGCGCCTATGGGTCTTCGGCGACAGAAAGCGGCCACCTGCCGATCGGGCGTTGGAAATGAAGATGAAGAAGATAGGTGGAGCGTCTGTGAATCGTCAGCGGCAGAAAGCGGCAAAGCGCTGAGTGTGCACCGGAATGGTGGTGAAAGAGACCGAGCTCGCCTATGAGTCATCGGCGACAGAAAGCGTCAGCACGCTGAGGCGAATGCCGGGGATGGCGGAGAGGGTCTGGATGCAGGAAAGGATGGTGGCGCCGGTGGTCACCACGTCGTCGATGAGGAGGACGTGTTTGCCGGCGAGGGCGCGGGTGTCGGTCAGGGCGAAGATGCCCTGCACATTGCCCCAACGGTCGGCACGGCGCAGGTGGGTCTGACTGACGTTGGCGATGTGGCGGACGAGGGAGCGGTTGTCGATGGGTAGAGCCGTCACCGAGGCAATGCCTTCGGCCAGCATCTGACACTGATTGTAGCCCCGATGGTGCTGCCGCGGCGCGGCAAGGGGCACAGGCACTAGCACGTCGACGCCGTCGAAATAGGCGGGGCCTATCTCCTGGGCCATCAGCCGTCCCATGAAGATGCCTATTTGCGGTTGATGGTAGTATTTGAGGTGGTAGAGGATGTGGCGGACGTGGTTGTCGTCGCGGTAGTAGATGAAGCTGGCGGCCCGCTCCAGCGTGGCGAATCCCCACAGACGTCGAACCAGCGGGTTGTCGGTCGCTTCGCTGTAATGAGTTCGCGGCAAGTCGCGCAAGCAGTGCACGCAAAGGTACCCCTCGCTACCTCCGAGCTTACGGCCGCAGACCACGCAGCTGCGAGGGAACAGCAAGTCGCAGAAGTCATGGAGCCAGTTCATCCCCGCGTCCTCCTTTCTTCCGTACTCATCCTAGCCCCACTGCGATTCCTTTTCCAATTCATAGTCAGAGGAGTATCTCCGTTCATCCGAGACTTTACCTCCTTCCGGTCCGCCTTTCTTTTCCCATCCATTGCCAGAGGAGTATCTCCGTTCATCCGAGACTTGACCTCCTTCCGGTCCACCATTGTCCTAAGCCCATAGCCTTCCCTCCTCCGGTTCTTCATCGGAGAGGCGCTTCCGTACGGCCAAGGGTTGGCTTCAGCGGGGACAGGGCGTTCAGTCATCCTCCCTTTCATAATCGTCAACCTTCAACAGGCGGCAGATGAGGTTCATCTCGAAGCCACGGCCCAGAGCGAAGCGGATGAGCTTGCCGTTGCGCTCGTAATCGGATTTGGCAGTGACGGACTTGCGCTTGGCGCGGAGCAGGCGGTCGAGTATGGAGGCGTACTCCTGCTCGTCGATCGTCTGCAGGGCCTCATCGGCCAGTGCCTCGTCGATGCGCTTCTGCCAGAGGGCTTGTCGAATCTTGGTGCGGCCCCACTGGTTGCCACGCAGCTTGTCCGCCACGAAGAAACGGCAGTAGCGACGCTCGTCGATGAAGCGTTCGTCGGTCAACCGCTTGAGGATGCGGGCGGTAGCCTCGGGGTCCATGCCCCACTGGGTGAGCTTCGCCTGCACCTCGGACAGGCAGTGTTCGGCTGCCGAGCAGTAGGCGGCGGCTTTGCCCAGGGCTTCGCTCTCGGTAATCTCTTTCATAGGCTATAGTTTGGCGCTCACCATCCGGTCGTTGCCGGAGAGGTCTCTGCGCAGTTCCACATCTTGGTAGTTCATCCCACACAGCAATTCCACGGTAGCTTCACCGTAGGCGCGGTTGATTTCGAAGAAGAGTCTGCCGCCGGGCTTCAGCAGTCGGCGTGACAGCCGGGCGATGGCACGGTAGAACAGCAGCGGGTCGTCGTCGGGGACAAACAGCGCCAATGCAGGTTCCCAGTCGAGCACGTTCGCCTCCATCTCCTGCCGCTCGGAGCAGGTGACGTAAGGCGGATTGCTCACAATCACGTCGTACAAGTTCCGCTCCTGCCTTTCGGTTTGTTCGGTTCTCGAACCTGTGTCATTAGCTCCGCACCGCTCACCGGAGACATTCGGGGAGTCGGGTGCCCCTTCGGGGGCAAACCGCCCGGGAGCTTCTTTCCCCGGAAAGCCATCAGTTCTTCCTTTGGTCATTTCGTCCGTTCCCCGCGATTCTTCTCCTTCCTCCAGTGCATCCCGCCGCAGGAAGGTGACGGTCGTGCCGAAGCGTTCATTGTTCCACCGGGCCACGGCGAGGACCTCTTCGGAGATGTCCCAGGCGGTGACGGAGGCCAGGGGATGCTGTTTGGCAAGGGAGATGGCAATGCAGCCGCTGCCGGTGCCGACATCGAGCAGACTGCAGGGGGCAGCTGGCAGGGTCTCCCCTATCCAGGCCACCAGCTCGGCGGTCTCGGGGCGGGGAATCAGCACGGCGGGACTGACGGCGAAGGTCTCTCCGCAAAAGTCCGCCTCACCGAGGATGTACTGTATGGGTTCGTCGCGCAGCAGACGCTGAAGAATATCTTCCAAATCCTTGCGTTGCTCGGACGAGAATTGTTTATCTTTGCCCATATAAATGTCCGTCAGGCTGATGCCGAAGCGTTTCTCCAGAATCAAGCGGGCCAGGGCGTTGGCTTCCGACACCGGATAGCGGGTCCCGAGCGTCTGACGGATGTAGTGAAGTAGTTGTTGCATCATGGATGCAAATGTAGTAAAACGAAACCATACGTAACGATGGGTGAAGACGAAAAAAATATGGACTATACGATGAATGAGGACGAAAAATACATGCGACGCTGCATACAGCTGGCGCAGAACGGCGTGAACGGGGCGGCTCCCAACCCGATGGTGGGGGCTGTGGTGGTGCACCAGGGACGGATTATCGGCGAGGGTTACCACATACGCTGCGGGGGACCGCACGCTGAGGTGAATGCCATCCGTTCGGTGAAGGACGAGGCGCTGCTTAGCGAGAGCACCATCTACGTGAGCCTGGAGCCCTGCTCGCACTACGGGAAGACACCGCCTTGCGCGGACCTGATCGTCTCGAAGCGCATCCCCCGCGTGGTGGTAGGTTGCGTGGACCCATTCGCCAAGGTGCAGGGCCGCGGCATCCAGAAGCTGCGCGACGCGGGCATCGAAGTGACGGTGGGCGTGCTGGAGCAGGAGTGCCTGCAGCTGAACCGGAAGTTCATGACCTTCAACCATCTGCGCCGCCCATACGTCACACTGAAGTGGGCGGAGTCCGCCGACGGCTTCATCGACCGCTGTCGGACGGAGGAGTCCGAGGGGGACGGTCCCGTGGTATTCTCCACCCCACTGACCCAGATGATGGTCCACCGGATGAGGGCGGAGCACAAAGCCATCCTGGTGGGACGACGCACGGCACTGTTGGACAACCCTTCGCTGACGGTGCGTCAGTGGATAGGCGAGAGTCCGCTACGCCTGGTCATCGACAAAGAGCTGACGTTGCCCCGCAACCTGCACCTGTTCGATGCCTCAACCCCAACGTGGGTCTTCACTGCACGCGACGTGACCTCCACGGAGGCGGCCCGCTACATACAGCTGGACTTCAGCCGCGACATCCTGCCGCAGATAATGGGCGCGCTCTACGAGGCGCAGGTTCAGAGTCTGCTGGTAGAGGGAGGCACTACACTGTTGCAGAGCTTCATCGACACGGGACTATGGGACGAGATTCGCATCGAACGTTCGCCCCTGCGGCTCGGCTCGGGCATCAAGTCGCCGAACTGCTCGCCCATCGGACACGCACCGGAGGTGGAGCAACACTTCGGGCGCACCTTCTATATATATAATAAGGTATAGGAAGAAAGTTTTATTCACACAGAATAACGTGCAAAATAGCCGATGAATAAAGGGATTCAGAGGTTTGCACCATAAATGCCTCGTCAATGCCAAAAGTAAAAAGTTCGGGAAACATTTGGTAATGTGGACTCTATCCTATATTTTAGCCGAGCGGAAGTGTCGCCCATTGCGGACACGCTGGGCTTGAAGCCAGTGACTGCAGAGACCGACAGCGAAAAAAGCGAATAAACAACATATAATAGACATACGTCATGATGATGAAGAAATCATTGATACTACTTGCAGCCTTGGTTCTGACGTTCACGGGCTGTTCCAACGAAGAGGCCGTGGAGCCATCGTCCTACGTAGCGAAGGGAACTCCCATTAAGGTGAACGCCATCGTAGAGGAACTGACAGGTGAGCTGTCGACCAAAGTCGGGATAGACGACACCAAGCTGACCGAGTTCTGCCTACGTATTAACAATCTATCGAACCAAACGTTCACCTATTATGCGTGGATGAAACTCAATGAGAGTACCAATACATGGGAAGCCTACACGGACAACACGTACCAAACGGAGCTCAAAATGTACTGGGCAGGCGACAATTATCCCGTAAAGGTGACAGCCGCATCTTTCGACTTCCAGAACGTACAAAAACCGACTCTGCCCGACTTTGCCAACGACCAGACAGAAGACACCAACTTCAAGAAGAATGATTGGCTAATAATGGATACCGCCGATAGAGATCCTTCGGAGAGTGGTGTCATCAACGTGAACTTGAGACACCTCATGGCGACTCTCACGGTAAAGATTAACCTGGGCACTGGTGTGACGAACGCCAGCAACCCGTTGTCGAACGTAAACATTATCGGCACGGACTGTGCTCGTAAGGTGATAATGCCTGAAGAGAACAGATATAAATGGACAGACGGCGATGCGACCAGCAAGCTCGAAATCACTCCCCACCTCGTTTCTTACACCGCAGGCGACGCCACGACCAGCGCCGTAGCCACCTACCAAGCATTCATCATTCCGCAGACCATAGCGGCAGGCAGCTTGCAGTTCAATCTCACGTATGACGGCAATACCTACAGTTACACTTACTCCCCAAACGTAGACTTTGAGTTTACGAGCAATACTCCGTACACCATAACGCTGAACATGCCGACGTCAACGGGTGAATGAGTAAACAGCCCAGTTTCACAGAGCCGCGTGAGACCATAAAGGAGCAAGACGATGACAACGATAGTGAACAAATACCCGGTAGGGATACAGACTTTCAAGGAAATCCGCGAGAAGAAATACCTGTACATAGACAAGACAAAGTACATTGTGGATTTTCGCGTCAAAGGAATGAAATATGTCTTCCTGAGCCGCCCAAGGCGGTTCGGCAAGTCGCTCTTCGCCTCCACCCTGCAGGCTTACTTCGAAGGACGGAAGGAACTCTTCGAAGGTCTTGCCATTGCCGACTACGAGAAGGAGTGGGTGAAACACCCCGTGCTCCATTTCGACATGAGCGGAGCCAAACACATGGAAGCTGAGACACTGAAGGATTACCTCAACTTGAAGCTATCGAAATATGAAGACTTTTATGGCCGAGATGAACGGGAGAAACATCCTAACGACCGGTTGGATGGACTCGTGAGACGTGCCTACGAGCAGACTGGACAAAAAGTAGTGGTCATCATCGACGAATACGATGCCCCGTTGCTGGACGTGGTTCACGAGGAGGAAAACCTGCGCGAGCTCCGCTTCATCATGCAAAACTTCTACAGCCCCTTGAAGCTGCTCGACCCCTATCTGGAGTTCACCTTCCTCACCGGCATTACAAAGTTCTCGCAGCTGAGCATCTTCAGCGAGCTCAACAACCTGGACAACATCAGCA
>CAVINS010000087.1:8625-9303 GCA_963643925.1 Bacteroidaceae bacterium | reverse complement strand
GACATAGGCGGTGTCCCATCTGCCGAAGGCCATACCCACAAGTTCCATCACCATCTCCTGTGCCAGTGTTTGGCGGTTGATGATGTTCCCTGTGCTTGCTCCGTCTATCGAGAACAGTTCTTCGTAGGGACGGCGGTCTTTATATTTGATGAGCGTTTGGCGGAATTCGCTGTCAGGGACGATGTCAGCCAAGTCCATCCACAGATTGTCATTCTCTTCCACCAATGACGTGTATTGCTCGTAGTCGTTGGTGAGATCTTTCTGCATAGCATCCATAGCCGCGCTGATGCTGCCAGTCAGATTCATCTGTGCTATCAACCCATGATATTCCAAATTGGTTTCATCCAAACTGAACCACTTGCGCTTGATATCTATGATGGCATTTACGATGCGCTCTATGTCAGACTGGCGATGGGCGTAGTCTGGCATGGGGAGAAGGTTGACGTAACCATTTACCTTATGCTGTGCACAATATTGATTTATTGTGTATTGCGCTAAAATGGAATTTACAAAAGAATTTATAGCTAATGCATTGTCTATGCTGACTTTAGTAATAGCATGTCCTTCGTGTGTAAAAAACATTTTACTTTTCAATATATGGGCATCAAGAATATCTCCTCTTTTTCCATATCCACATCCCAATGATAAATGAAAGTTAGAATTTCTCAATACTGAAGT
>CAVINS010000087.1:0-8608 GCA_963643925.1 Bacteroidaceae bacterium | reverse complement strand
CCGTGATACAAATGTGTGTATTCTTTTTCATTTTCAACTTCAAAGAATAGCCTAAAGAAACGGTCTGGCGAAACAAAAGAATGGCCTTGATGAGCGGCAAACCCGCGTATCTCAAGGTTTTTATTCTGGAATATATTAAGGATATTTTGATCCAAATAATATCCAACAATTGTGTTTGGCAATTTTTCAAATTCTTTCGACTTTACTTGATATATCCACTTTGCATTCTCACCACGGTTATACGTCCGAATCAGTACAGAGAGTTGCTCGTTCTTTTCTTCGGGATTAACCTCAAGTACATCCAAGAACAAACCATTGACATCGGAGCACAACTTATTGAGCACCAAGGTAGATGTCTCCACATTGGCATCAAGAACCCCCCATCCCGTATCGGCACATGATGAGATGTAACCGCACAAGTTACGCTTGCGGAAAGATTCATAACTTGACTTAATCATTACCGTGCGGTCGAATATAGCACCCAGTTTGCCTTCGTTCGTCAGCATCTCCTGCATACGGTCGAAGAAGGCACACACAAGGTTGCGGCACCACGCAGGGTAGTTGGTATCAAGATATCCACTCGTATTCTCACTTCCTTCACCGAAGGGAGGGTTCATCACAATGCAATCGAAACGATGTTGGCAAAGGTCAATGAAGGCAAAACCACGTGTGGCATCCTCAGAGAAGAGAGCATTCTCGTATCCTTCTTCCTCGCTCAGCTTGGCAGAAAGTGTGAGAAGGGCTTCCTGAAGACGCTTTTCAATCTCATTAAAGAACAACTCCTTGTTTTCACGCAGACGGCGGCGTTCTTCATTGGCAGCCTCAATTTCAGCACGCTTTTCCTCAGAATCGAAGAGTGAAGCATTGCGTCCTTGATTCACTTTGCTCCAGTTCTTGCGTAGATATTCGATATCGGCATCTATCTCTTGCTCCATCTTGAAGAGCAATCCGGCCTCGCCGACATATTGCATCTTGTCCCAAATGGTCGTCAGCAAACGCTGCATAGGTTTGTCCAGTTCTTCCATCAGAGCCTTGAGCAGACGCTTGTTGCCGGGCATGGCTTCGGCAAGCACCAAGTGGCTCTTAGTGATAACAGGACGTTCGGTTGCGTCAAGTCCCATCTCACCATAACTGCGCTGCGCACGGAGCCAAAGGCTGAGGGCGGCAATCTGCAAGGCACGAGGGTCAATCTCGCAACCGTAGATGTTGTTTTCAAGAATGAGTTGTGGTACCAAACGCCGGAACGACTCACGGGTGTTCACCTCACGATATTTCATAAGGAGCGATGGTTGGTGGTCCCATGCATCCATATAGATATACTCCATTACCTCATAGATGTATAGTCCGAAGTGCATGGAGCCACACGTCGGGTCGAGGGAAAGAATCTCTGTAGGTTCCTTCAATGTGCGTTCTGCTATTGACTCCCCAGGACGGCGTAACATGTAAACGCATAGTTCCTCGCCAATACGGCTCTTGCCCCCGGTCATCTCATACCAGATACGTCCCAACGAGTTGTCAGTCAAGAAGCGCACCACATATTCTGGTGTGAAGAACTGGTTGCGGACAGCCATCTCTCGGCTGTTGCGCGGTTTGTTGCTCTCTTCACGCATACGGCGGCGTTCTTCAAGAGAGTTGTAGTCCTGAAACATCCAGCCCAACGTCTCGTCTTCTTGCCAGAAGTTGACAGTGGTACCATTCTGCTCGTCATACCATGCCGACAATTGCTCGCTGTTGATAAGTTCGAGCAGTTTCAACAACGTATTTTCATCGGGAAAAAGCAAGGCATAGGGAGAGAATCGGTCGAACACTGCCGGCAGTTCCAAACTCAGTTCATCGCAGATGCTGAGCAGATACCAACGGTAACGCTCATGGCGAGAAGCCCCGGACATCTGAGCAACAGAATCATAGGAAACGAAGCCGGCAGACTCATAACCGCCATGCACGCTTTCCAAAATCAAGTCACGCTCTTCACACATACGCAAGGCGCAGAAGCGGTTGAGTTGGGTAAATGCCTGTTCGGATATAAGTTGGTCAACGGCAGCCCGAGCTTTGTTTTCTTTATCCTCAGGCAGGGCCGCCTCAATATGAGTGAGGCGACTGCGAAGCATACGTGCGGTGTGTATGATGTCCGTGTCCTGACACGGCAGCTGTTCCACAGGAATAGTATGACCATCGTCAGCCCAAATGCCGTAATGTTGCTGCAACAGTTCGGTCATGTTGTTCATGAGTAGCTGTTTTGCAGCCACCACAAAGCGTTCAAGTATTTTCTTTCCGTTCTGGGATATCATATTGGCAGGATGATTTCATGTTATAGTTTAAAAATCGAACTCTATTGGTGAATTGTCATCCACCGTTGAGAGCAGTTTCGTGAGTTGGTCGATGACCTGCTGCAGTTCAGCACGAGATGTAATGCGTCGCTTCACGCTAACACGAGTCGGGGTTGCAGCGGAGTCATGAACCGTTGTAGTTGTAGTAGTGGCTGTTGTATCACTACTTGCACCGCCAGTAGTATTACCAGCATCTGTTGTTGTGTCGGTGGAATTTGTGGCTGTTGTTGCCACAGTTACAGCTGGTTTGTTGGCGGCAACCATTTGGTCAACTCTACCCTTGATGCTATCAACCTTTCCCATTGGCAGGAAGCATGATGTATATTGGTTGACCATGTCGCGCAAGTTCTCTATGCTTGATCCCCGTCTGTCGATTGACAGTTGTCCGAGCAAATTGGTGAGCTCAGCCATCTGGCCCTCTGTGACTTGCTGTTTCTGAGCATTGTCAATAATCTCTTCCGATGTCTTGGTGAGTTGCCCGTTGCTTTGTGTCTCAAATTCAATGCAAGCATCTCTCAGGTAGGAGTCAAGCGTAGTGCAGAGGTCGCTAATCTCAGAAGATATAGTGTTCAAATCGACATTGGCTATATAGTCATTGTACATCTGCTGAACATTAGCAACCTTCTTTCTGAAATCCGCCAATTGTTCCATTTCTGGCAATGTGTCTGCATCGCTGATAAGTTTGTGCATGTGCTTGATATGCTCAACAAGCCCAGACTGAGCATCGCACTGCAGCAAGTCCATGACATATTTCAAAACCTTCGGACATTCCGTATCCTTACTCAGAAGATAGGCAGCATCTCCACCCTCAGTTGCAATGATGCGGTTGCCATAGTCAATGGCACGGTTTACCATCGAAAGTCCAGCTAAATGGAGTACTTCAAAATCACTCTTCAAGGCTGTGAACTTACCAATGTGCATCTTCACCTTGCTCAATGCTTCCTTTGCAATTTGGTCTTTCACCGGTGCAATACGCTTGCCACTGCCGAAAATAGTGGTGATTTGTTTTGCAGCATTCAGCAGTTCTGCCGGGGAGAGAGCGCCTTCAGTATTGAGCTCGATGCTGATTTTTGCAAACGTGTTATTGCTTCCCAAGGCAGCGGTAGCCATTTCACCAAAAACAGTAATACACTTGCCATTTGTGCGAATCTGGATAAGGCCGGCCTTGAGCATAAGGGCGGTGATATAACGCAGTGTGTCTTTACTCCAACCATAAGGCATCGTCTCGAAATGCCGTGTAAGTTCGGAGCCGGGAATCTCTCCCTTGGATGCAATATAGTCCTTTATCTCGACAATGGCATCGTGGGAAGTGTTGATACTGCCGTCGGTCTTGTTTACAATCTTGAGCGGATTGAGCGAATCTGGCAGGGTGTTAAGGTCGGCATAGGCAGCCAACTTAGTTACACAGTCGGACTTCATCGAGGCCGAAGCCAAAGGATATTTGTCGAAGATCTTTTCGGCAATGCCCTTCATGGCCACAGTCCTCACTGTTTCGGCATTCACCTGCTGAGGTGAGCCACGGAAGATTACCTCGCTGTTGGCCTGTGCCTCACGCAAGATGCGGAGAAGCTGTTGTTGCTTTTCCGTTGAAAGGTCGTCTTGCGCATGAAGATAGGTCAATATCTCCTTGTTGGTCTCGTTCTGGTGACGGTTGTGAATAGTCTGGCTCTTTACGATTTCCTGGAGTAGTTCATCCTTGTCCTTACTTAGCGTGCAAATCCAATATAGGGTATTGTAGTTTTCCGGTCTAGAACTTTCAATGAGCAGTTGTTTGTGAACATCAGGGAACTGTGCTCCCGACACAAAGCGTACATTCATCTTCAGACTTGTTGTAGAATAAAGAGAGTATAGTTTGTTGCGTTCGGACAATTCCACTCCCACGTTGATGGTAAGGCTGGAATAGACATTCACGGTAGGCTGCGACAGCATGTCCTTGAGCAAAGTCTGCATCACGACGGCTTTCTCGGCATCTTTGGGTACAATCTTGCTACGTTCCTCACGGATACCAAGGATGGCATTGGTCATGAACTGATATTTGCCATCCACTTCCTGAAGGGTGAGACCTTCCTGCATGGATATCTCATCGAGGAGCTCGCGAACCTTGGTTTTGTCTACTTTCCCGTCCACCTGATTGGTGAGCAATGCACAGACATTGTCGAACGACAGGTTGAAGTCATCGAGCAGCTGCATCACAGCTATGGTCTTGCAGATGCGGACGGCCAGAACGTTGCCGGTGAACATCTTGATTGCCTTGTCAGCAGCATATACAATTTCCTTGGCTGCATTCTTCTCCATGTCATGGTGAAGGATGTCATAGAAATTGTCGGGACCAGCCATCTGGCCGATTGTAGCATCAGCGAGGTGATTGTCCACAAGGATGTCACGGATGAGACGGATGACAGAACGCAATCCCACGCCACCTGTGCGGCTAGCTAGTTTCTGCAGAAGTGAAAGCAGAATGTCGATATGTACAGGTAGGAACGGATACAAATTGGCAAAGGATTCTTCGGTGAGCAACTGATTATAGATACTACGTTCCTGTAGAGTCAAATGTGTATTGAGTTTGAGTACGCCCTCATTCTGCTTGAACAAGTTGGTGAGATATTCCTTTCCTTCCTTTGATTTTCCAAGTAGACGTTTAGTGATGATTTCCTTAATGTCATTGGCTTCAATATCCACTTTGATGGGGAAACGGTCGTTCAGACGGTAGAGCTCATTGGAATTGAGCTGGGCCTTCTGGTTGTCCTCCGTAAGCGTCTGCTGGGCAGTAGCAATCACCCATACCTTGCCACGGAATTCATCCTTGAAGGTCTGCAGCATGCCCTGGACATTGAGAATCATATCCACATTAGAGGCTACATACTGGCCTACCTCGTCAAGCACGAAGATGATATTCTCCTTCCCTGTCTTTTTCTTGACAAGGTTATAGAGACGAGTGAAACGATCTTTCTCGTTGAGTGCGCTGTTCAGATTAATATTGTTGTAACTGTCGCTGTCAGCGAAGTATGCCGGCAAAAGGCGTGGGGCAAATTCAGCAGCAAAGAGGTTTGCTATAAGGTCATTGCTCTCTACGTCCTCCCAGCGCTTGTGTTTCGTTTCTTCAACAAGTCGGCAGAACTCATCGTATTTTCCTTCAGACTGGAGCAGGTCGATGAAGAACATGACCTTCTGGTCAGAACATTTGGTGATGCCCAACAATTTGAGAGTCTCAAAATACACGATATCGCTTACCATCGATGTCTTACCGGCAGTAGACTGTGTACTTAGGTCTATCATCACCACTTCAGGATTATTGCGGCTGATGATGGTATGGTGCATCTGGGTGATACGGGTATCGTTGATACGACTCATCAATCTATCACCGAAGGTTGCTCCGTCTATCATCAGACTCTTGTCGAACGACAAACCGAGATATTTGGCAAACGAGCTCTTGCCCGAGCCATAGAAGCCAGATACCCATACACCAACTTCCTTGCTTCCGTTGTCGAAAGCACGTTGGAAGTCGTCAAGTACATCTTCATAATTGTCATGAAGCTTGTCGGTAACCACATATTCCCTTACTTCGGCCTTGAGGTCGTCAGTTGTCTTGGCACCGAAAGTGACCACGCTCTCAATTTCACGATTGAGCTGTTTTGAAGGGTCGAACAGTTCTTGTATCTTGTGCATAATTAATGTCGTGTTTAGAAATTAATGGAACGGTAGTTGCCGTCTTGATTATATATTTTCATGAAGGAGCGAGCGGTTCCCTGCGTTTCTCCCGGGTAAAGAACCAGCATCGGTACACGGATGCGGTTGTAGATTTTGTTTTCAATCACGCCAATCATATTAAAAGGATGAAGCATCTCTACATCCTTGATGATGATGAGTGGCTGTTGCTCAGAGGCATACTCCTCCTGTATTTCAAGCAAGGCTTTCTCTATACACTCACTATTTTCCACCTCTTGCTTGATGCTGTTATAGAGTTGCGACTCTTTTAAGCTCGGCTTTGTCCAAATGCTCAAATAGTCATGGTTATTGATAAACTTGTCGAGCAAGCTTCCGATGGAAACAACGTGTGTCGTGAACTGGCGGTAAGTAGCTTTAGGTTGTATAAACGAATCAATGAGGCTGCGCACAACAAACGCATCCTCGGGATCGTACACCACATATACTATCGGACTATAGCCAGTAGGCGAAAGCTTGCTTGGTGTTTTGAGGTAGAGCAAAGCCTTTTCTATTTTTTCTTCATATTGCTGCATTGATAAAGTCCTCCATTGATTGATGGTTCCACGAAATGGTAAGCAGTTCACCAGAGCACTGCGCTATGTATCCTCCCTTGATGTTTAGTTCCAATATGCGCTGTTGAACGGCATATTTGTCAAGGCCGAACAACTGCCAGTCCTCATGGTTCCATATGGCCATGTCAGAAAGACCGGAAAAATGGAGTTCGTGCATGAGGTACAGAACAGTAAAGTTGCCTATTCCATACTGGAGAATATCTCCTCGCCTAGTCAGCATATCGAAATCTACCAACACTGATCTTATATACGTACATTGCCTTTTTTTTATAGAGTCACTCCAGGTGGCCAAACCTTGTTCAACAATACCGTTTACATATTCGTCCACCACATTCTTTTCCAGTCGCTGAACATTGTTCTCACGAAGTTGGTTGAGTCGTGAAAGGATGAAATCATACATGATAGCATTCTCACGGGCACAATATATCATGAGCAACTGCTTGAACTGCGAAAGCAATAAACCACGCTCTCGTATTGCCCGTAACCAACACACCACTTTCGGATTATTCTTCATAAACCGTGGGTAGAACACCAATTTTACGATGTCCATACTGCGCAGGTCAGAGCATTTGGCAAGGGAATTATGATCATGTACATATTGGGCAAGAGACTCTTTTGTCGTATCCTCGTCACATACAGACAATAGGGAAAGGGTTTCTTCTATCAAACCACATCCCTTGCCCAATACAATGTTATATTTTGTATTTCGTTTCATAGCATATAGGGGTATGATTTAACGTCTTCAGCGAACGAATGCCTATAATGAGACGCACAGAGACACAATATCTGATCTGTATTGTCCCCTCTAAATGTGCCAACATTAACGGCAACAAAAGTATGGTCGGTAACTATCGTATCCATTTTCTGCAGATAAGCGTTAGCATCGGTCACTATCTCTTGCAGGTCCAATTCTTGGGTTTTCAGATATTCCAAAATTTCTTTTTCAACCTGAACAGGCAAGTTGAACAACGAAAATGCTTCACCAGGGAACATGTCATGCTCCTTGTGCATCAGCTCAAGTATCAAGTTGTAATATGCCATACGACCAGTTTTTGGGAAGATGTAGTTCATCATATCTGAAGCCCCTTGTGAGTCAACATCCTTCCATACACCAGCATCGACACCAGCTTTATACACGGCCATGCGCATCTTCAATATGTCATTGATATTCTGTTGCGTCATCTTTTTAAAATTTTGTTGTTATCAATAGATTACTACCTATTCAACAGTGGAATTCAGCAAATCCTTGATATCCACATCCAAGAGTTGTGCCACTTTTGTAAGTGTCTGCAAGTCGGGTTGAGATGAATTGGTACACCATTTGGAGATAGTTGCAGGGTCTTTACCAAGTTCTCCTGCCAACCATTTACTCGTTCTTTTTTTCTCGACAAGTACAACCTTGATACGGTTAATATCTTTCATGTGGTTTTCGTTTTATTGATGTTGAAAGCAAAGATAGTGAAAATACTTAGAAAACGAATAATATTGAGATTATTATTCTGATAAATTAACAATTTGGAACTTGATTTAAGAAAAAAACACACGTAAATCGAATTAACCTTGGATAATTATCTCAATATAGGTTGATTGACAATATATACAAAAACCGCCTCCAATTTGACTTGAAGACGGTTCGAGGATGTATGTTGAGTTGAAGAGAGTGTCAGGATGCCAGCAGCGCATATTCCATCATTCTTCTCCTGTGGATTGATGGAACGACTTTACCTTTCCATCGGCAGAAGTCGAGGTAATCGGACTTGAAGTTGTGATCGCCGGACTCTATTTTCTGGAGCAGGCGGCTTTTGGGTCGTTTCTTGTCGCCGAGGATTTTGTAGGGGCCGACATTGTAGGCAAGGACGGCAAGAAGAAGGCTGTCCCTGCCGTATTTGCGGAAGAGGTTGCAGAGGCGGTTGAGGTCTGTACGAAGAAGTGAATCGGCTTGTACTGTCGTGAGGTTACGGGTAAAGTGTTCGGTTGGGAGAATGTGGTGTCCCCAACCGATAT
>CAVINS010000086.1:0-9314 GCA_963643925.1 Bacteroidaceae bacterium | reverse complement strand
ACCTAATTTCCAATATTTTCAAAGAACTTTTATAATTTTTTACCGGACAGCAGTGAAAGGAACATGTGGAGATGGCACTGCAAACCTTGGAAGAGCAGCGGAAGTCGCTCGTTGTGGAAAGCCTTTCATTCGATACCTTCTATGATTTTGCCACAGAGCGACTCGTACAGATATGCGATGAGAACAACATTAACACGATAGACTGTGACAACTTCACTTACATGCTGCAGAACTTCCACAAGGGAGGCAAGTACGAAAAAATTCTCAATGAAAATGTTGACAGTACACTTTTCGACGAGACATTCATCGTCTTCGAGGTGGATGCCATCAAGGAGAACAAGCAGCTCTTCCCTATTGTCACGCTCATCATTATGGACGTGTTCCTGCAAAAGATGCGCCTGAAGAAAAACCGCAAGTGCCTTGTCATCGAAGAGGCTTGGAAAGCCATCGCTTCACCCCTCATGGCAGAGTACATCAAGTATCTATACAAGACGGCGAGAAAATTCTGGGCGAGTGTGGGTGTCGTGACACAGGAAATACAGGACATCATCGGCAGTGAGATTGTGAAGGAAGCCATCATCAACAACTCTGACGTGGTGATGCTGCTCGACCAGAGCAAGTTCCGCGAACGCTTTGACACGATCAAAGCTATCCTTGGCTTGACGGATGTTGACTGCAAGAAAATTTTCACGATTAACAGACTGGACAACAAGGACGGTCGCAGTTTCTTCCGTGAAGTATTTATCCGCCGTGGCAGTACCAGCGCTGTATATGGAGTCGAAGAACCGCATGAGTGCTACATGACCTACACAACGGAACGTGCGGAGAAGGAAGCACTCAAACTCTATAAGCGAGAACTCAAGTGCAATCACCAGGAGGCTATTGAAGCCTACTGCCGTGACTGGGATGCCAGCAGCATAGCAAAGTCGTTGCCGTTTGCACAGAAGGTCAACCAGGCAGGACATGTACTCAACCTGTCAAAGAACAACAGTTAAACAGAAAATCAAGATGAACAGATTACACCTTATTATAATATCAGTCCTGACAACCTTTTCTGTCGAGGTACACGCCCAGTATTACAGCGTGAACTTCGACAAGAAGACTGTTGCGGCCATGGCTGCTGCCTACAATACGGAAGCTGTAGCCGAGGCTTATTATAACGAGCAAATCAGTGCCATCTTGAAACATTACAATGCCGCTGAGGTGGCTACCGCCGGCATCTTCGCCAGCAAGTTTCTGGAGCGCAAGGCATTGACCGACCTTGGCATTTGGAGCAATTCCACGGAGAATTACTACTATCGGCGCATCCATTCGATGGTGTCCGACAAGATTATGCCAAAAATATGGACTGTAGCCAAGATGATGATACAGTCCCCACAGACTGCACTCTATTGGTGCAGTTATCTTATGAAGGTTTGTGACGACACGAAGTCCCTGTGTATGCAGTTTGAAAGTGTCGTTACAAACAGCACCCTTACTTTCTCCGACATCACCTTCCTGGAAATCAGCAAGGAGGTGGCGCAGATATTCAACTTGTCGGAACTAGGTAATGTCGACTTCAAGAAGTTGATTGACGACATTGCCAAGATTCCGGGCAACTTTACCAAAGAAAATCTCAAAGCAGACATTGACAATCTCTATCAGACAGGGGCTGGACTTGCTTCTGCCGGCATTGCCAATATCGGTAATGCATTGCTACAAAAGAACTCCTTCAATGAACTTTTCAATGGAAAGGTCGGCAATATCATTGATATTTACGACAATTACAAAGACCTTTTCGAGTCCTTCGACAAAAGCGCCGGCAACACCCTTCTTGGTTTGATTGGCGGTAAGGACAACGTGGCTGCTCTTTTCAATACCAGCGATTACAACATCAGTTCATGGATGACTGACTATCTGAGCAGCACCGAAGGAAAGTATTACACCCAGCGTTGGTACATAGCAAGAAGAGATAAAGGAAGCGTCAGCTTGTGTGACTACTATCCGCCAACTGACGATGATGCTATACTGAAAGGTGACCATTGGTATCGTATCAATACGAGTGATGCCAATTTCTCTCCGAACAGCACCCAACGTGAAGCCATTCTCCAGAACTCGGAGAAACATGCCGGCTGGTCACGGAGCAAAGTGCAGCAGATGAATAATCAGAAGGACGGTTACACCTACACCTTTACCAACTACCTCTCCGCTTACATCATCAGCAGCAAGAAGAAAGGTCAGACCAAGAAGGCTTATGCTTATGAAATCCACGTGACAAAGAGTTGGAACAACGTGGAAGAGATCTATGAAGATGTTTTTGACTCCTACTCCATGGATTTGAACACCTTCAAGCGCCAGCTGCAGGCCAGACTGTCTGAATACAATGACAATGAAGACAGATATACCTACTATATAGCATCCGATGCAAGGAACTATTACCATGCATCCGATGCCACTAAACTGAAAGGTGTCGAGAGTGTTACTATCAGCGTTACTTGTTCAGACGGTGTCACCCTCGCCCAAGGCACCACACAGTACAAGTGCAAGAACTGCGGTAAGTCGTTGGATAGCCATTCCAAGGAATGTGCCATGCAGACAACCGTTATGGAAAACAGTCTTGACCTGTCAGAACTCAACCAACAGGAAAGCGAGGCTCAAAGCAAAGTGACGCTTCTGCAGCAACAAATCAGTCAGTTGGAGTCTGAGAACAAAACGCTCCTTCAGAAGATTTCAAGTTCAAGTGTCAATGATGCAGCCAAGTACCGTGAACAGTACAACAAGAACTGCAACACCCTTTCGTCGTTGAAATCAGAACTTTCCACATGGCAAACCAAACTGACTGACATACAGAATGCCAAGGAGGAAGCAAGCCACGATGACGATACGGCTACAGACGACTATTATCGTATTCCTG
This sequence comes from Bacteroidaceae bacterium, assembly GCA_963643925.1. GTDB lineage: Bacteria > Bacteroidota > Bacteroidia > Bacteroidales > Bacteroidaceae > Phocaeicola_A. Next base: position 6,421 of record CAVINS010000086.1, on the reverse strand, counting down.
CCATTATGAAGGATGTCAAGACAGCCTATAATCTGACGTGGCAAAGTGCCGGCTCATGGGATGGCTATTCGTATGTGCGAACGGCAACCATGCCCAACATCAATGGAGTTATCACCTTCAAGGCGACCCTCAACCTCGTCCGTAAGCCCAAATACTTTCTGGGTATCAAGATACACAGAGCCATACTTGGCATTACATGGGAGCTGACATCCGAATACACCAGCACCTCTGTTGTTGATGTGATTACGCTTGACGCGAACGAAGACGAACAGAAGAAAGCTGATGAGATAAACCAACGTATATCAGAGATAGCACAGGATTACCCTAACTGCAAAATCACGACCGAGTATGCCAAGAGTGCCACCACAGAGACGCAGGATAATGACGAGGTTATCCATCTTCTATGGGCAAGCGACCGACTTGAAGTAGCCCGTGAGGTTGATTCGCGTATTACGAAAATCTATTCCGACCTGGTGTCGCTGGAGAAGATGATGAACTACAAGCGAAACATCATAGATGTCCTGAAAGACGTGATGCCGGAAATCAATGATGAACAAGGCAAAAGAAAATCCTTGGTTGAAGAATGTTATGACCGATGGATACGCAGTGCCAAACAAAGGAAGGAGGCGAAAGTATGAAACAGTACATGATAATAATGTTGTTACTAACTATGTTGCCCCATGCGGCACATGCCCAATGGTCATTTGACGTGGTGAGTGTAGAAGCTTATATCAATGACCATAAGCAACAAAGGAGTCTGCTCCTCGCCCGAAGCACACTTGAAGCATCAAACAATCTCCTTCACAACTACTCCATGAAGGAGACCGTCGAATACAAGGAACTGAACGTCGACCTCGATAAATACACAAGAGCATTCGATGTCATCGATGTGATGTACCAGTCTCTGCGAACGGCTCTCAACGTCAAGAGTACCTATTCCACTGTGAGTGAGCGTATCAGTGACTACAAAAAGCTCCTAACGGACTATAACGAAAAAGTTCTGAAGCGTAAAGGTGTTGCCGTGGCAGACACACTGATAATTGGCATCAGTACAAGGGCCATAAAAAATATAGCCAGTGACGGCGAGCAACTCTACAAGAGTGTCAATGACCTCGTCCTCTATGCCACGGGGGCTGCCGCCTGCTCCACCTCAGACTTGCTGTTGGTGCTGAACAATATCAACAACTCGTTGGATAGTATCGAGAAGCATCTCAACACATCCTACTTCGAAACATGGAGATATATCCAGTTGAGAATGGGCTATTGGAAAGAGCAGGTTTATCGAACCAAGACAAAGCAAGAGATACTGAACGATGCCTTTGGCAAATGGCGCAAAGCAGGTAAACTTCAAAAGGAATAACAATAATGAAGAAAATCGCAATATTAATAGCGGCAGTCATGCCCTTCATACAGGCAAGTGCCCAGAACGTAACGTACAATCACGACAGCAGCAAGCAGGCGCAGATAACCGTCATGGAAATCGGCTCCGGCTCTCTATCCCCTGAGTTGTACTATAAACTTCTTCACAACAGTTACAAGAAATCAGCTGCAGAGAAGAACAAACTCTCTTTCCGCACCACAGCAGGACTCGAATCCTACTCGCAGGTGGACTATGCCGAATCCATTGACTCAGCTTTGACAAAAAGAGCTGAGGTGGAAGCCTTGAATGTTGCCGACCGACAGATAGACTTGGCATGGAAGGTGGAAGGCAGTAAGATAGAGAGTGTGCTCGACAAGTTCAAGCAGAACATAGAGCGTATCGTACAAGTCGGTGGAACACCTAACGAACGCTCAAGATGGAATGAATACTACAATGCCTACAAGTGCGCAGTCACTTCAACCAAAGAGGCGTATATGCCTAATGCACAACGCAAGAAGGAGTACTTGCGAATCTATGAAGATGTCTCCAAACAGAACGAGATGCTGGTCAAGTATTTGGTACAGCTCCATAGCCGTTCACAGACTGACGCTCTGCTGACGGCAACAAGCAATCCTTCCATCAACAAGAGCAGCATCATCCTCGGAGCCAAGGAGCGTTGGAACACTGCAAGGCAAAAGAGTCAGCCGACCACCAAAAGAGAAGACAATTACAGTTCCTCAGATGGTGACAGTGCCGAGGAGACAGTCAACAGATAAAATACGAACATATAATAGAAAGTAGCGTATGAGCAACGAGATTCAAATTTTCAATAATCAGCAGTTCGGGCAGATTAGAACTGCAGGAACCAGTGAAGTGCCTTTGTTCTGTTTGGCAGATGTATGTAAGGCAGTAGAGTTGTCCAATCCTTCGTCAGTAAAGTCAAGGCTTGACAAGGATGACGTGCAACTCATTGATTTACACGCCCTAAACATTACGGAGGGCGGTAATGTCGGCAATACTATGGCTACCTTCATCACTGAGAGTGGGTTCTATGATGTGATACTCTATAGCAAGAGCGCCAAAGTAAAGCCATTCCGCAAATGGGTGACATCTGAAGTCTTGCCGTCTATTCGTAAGCATGGCGCTTATATGACAGATGAAGCTCTGATACGAGTCATTACAGAGCCAGATTTCCTCATCCAGCTTGCCACGGCTTTGAAGGAAGAGAAAACAAAGCGCCTTTCCGTAGAACAGTTTTGTGAAGAACAGAAAGTGCAGATTCAGAACTTGTCGAAGAAGGTTAGTTATTTGGACTTGATCCTTGCCTCTGACTCCACCGTGAATGTAACCCAAATAGCACAGGACTATGGCATGTCCGCACGTGCGTTCAACAAGTTGCTCAATGAACATCAGGTGCAGTACAAACAGGGAAACCAATGGATTCTCTATGCAAAATACAAGGACAAGTCGTATGTCTCCAGCGAGACAGTCTTTTTCGAAAGCAAAGACGGCAGCCAACATACAACCCTCAATACGAAGTGGACACAGTCGGGGCGTCTGTTCCTTTATGACCTTTTGAAGAGCAAGGGCATCCTGCCCACTATCGAGGCAGACCAACTTTCACGACTGAAAGAAAAATCAATGGTGGAAATATATCAAGCAGATTGACAATGGCAGATACAAGCAGCATACTCTCGGATTTCGGTATCAATCTTCTCGAAGAAGAGATAGATGACGTGATATTCCAGACCAACGAGTTCCTTACAGATGCCACATTTACAGGCTCAAATGGCCCGTTTTGGTGGCTTGTCCAAATAAGTATGGCACTCGCTACCCTCTTCTCTATTGTGGTTGCTTCGGGTATGGCATACAAGATGATGGTAAAGCATGAGCCGCTGGATATCATGAAGTTATTCAAGCCTTTAGCCGTTTCCATCGTCCTGTGCTGGTGGTATCCACCAGCCGATACAGGCATCACCAATAGCGGAAGCAGTTGGTGCGTGTTGGACTTCCTGTCATACATACCCAACTGTATCGGTTCCTATACCCACGACCTCTATGACAATGAGGCTGCCCAGATAGAAGACAAGTTTACCGAAGTGCAGCAACTCGTCTATGTCCGTGATACGATGTACACAAACATCCAGGCTCAGGCTGATGTGGCACATAAAGGAACTACCGACTCTAACCTTGTCGAAGCTACTATGGAACAGACCGGTGTCGATGAGGTGACTAATATGGAGAAAGATGCAGCCAAACTGTGGTTTACGTCCCTTACAGCAGGAGCCGTTGTCGGCATAGACAAACTGGTGATGCTCATTGCGCTGATAGTGTATCGTATCGGTTGGTGGGCGACCATCTACTGTCAACAGATATTACTTGGTATGCTCACTATCTTTGGTCCGATACAATGGGCGTTCTCGCTTTTGCCAAAATGGGAAGGTGCATGGGCTAAATGGATAACGCGCTATCTGACGGTACATTTCTATGGTGCCATGCTCTATTTCACGGGTTTCTATGTACTGTTGCTATTTGACATAGTACTCAGTATACAGATAGAGAACCTTACCGCAATCACGGCAAGTGAACAGACAATGGCTGCATACCTGCAGAACTCGTTCTTCTCTGCCGGCTATCTGATGGCAGCAAGTATTGTTGCCTTGAAGTGCCTGAACCTTGTCCCTGACCTTGCGGCATGGATGATACCTGAGGGCGACACGGCATTCTCAACCCGTAACTTCGGTAAAGGTGTGGCGCAACAGGCCAAGATGACTACAACGGGTGCGATGTCACACTTAATGCATTAACAAAAGATATAACTGAATGTAGAAATATTATGGTAATCAAAAACTTAGAAAATAAAATCAAGTTGGTGGGTATTATATGCACAGCCTTCTTGATTGGTTGTGTCATCATCTCTGTGTCGAGCATCTGGACTGCCCGGACAATGGTGGTTGATGCGCAACAGAAGGTGTACGTCTTGGACGGGAATGTTCCGATTCTCGTGAACAGAACCACGATGGAAGAGACGCTCGATGTGGAGGCAAAGAGTCATGTTGAAATGTTCCACCACTACTTCTTTACGCTCGCGCCGGATGACAAGTACATCAAGTACACCATGGACAAGGCTATGTACCTTGTAGACGAAACCGGCTTGGCTCAGTACAATACGTTGAAGGAAAAAGGATTCTACAACAATATCATGGGTACAAGCGCCGTATTCAGTATCTTCTGTGACAGCATCAAGTTTAACGAGAAGACTATGGAGTTTACCTATTACGGCAGACAGCGAATAGAGCGTCGAAGCAATATACTTACCCGTGAATTGGTCACTGCCGGTCAACTCAAACGAGTGCCACGTACAGACAACAATCCTCATGGATTCCTGATTGTCAACTGGCGAACGCTGTTGAATAAAGACATTGACCAAAAGACTAAATCCAATTATTAGACAGAGACTTATGGAAATAAAAGGGTTTAGAAGAATACTTTTAGGTGAACCAATGCCAGACAAGGATGACCCAAAGAACAAGGAACGCTACGAGCGTGAGGTCAATGCCGGAAAGAGTTTTGCTAAGTTTACCAAGATAGACAAGTTCGCAGCCTATGTCCAAGCGTTTGCCATCCAGAAACAAAAGACTTTCCTGGCACTTACATTTGGCACGATTATCCTGTGCTTCATCTTGAATGTCTGTCGCATGGCAGTGTATTACACTCAACGGCAGACTCCCAGAACTGCCACAGAAATGCAGGATAACCTTCTAAAAGCAAGACATCACCATATAATCAAAGGAGAACAACGAAAATGAAAATAACTGAACGCATCAACTTCCGTCAGCCAAAATATATGCTGCCGGCCATTGTGTATCTGCCGCTGTTGGTGACAGGCTATTGCGTTTGTGACATATTTGACACAAAGATAGCAGATACTACCAACAAGGAATTGAAGACAACAGAATTCCTTAATCCCGACCTTCCGGGTGCCAAAATTCGTGAGGGCGATGATATAGGAGGAAAATACGAGAACATGGCAAAGTCTTATGGCCGTATCGACGATTACTCGGCATTGGACAACATCGACAGAGACAATCCCGAAGACCAAAAGGAAGAATATGAATCGAAATATACCCAAGACGATCTTGACAAACTCGCCAAACAAGATGACGAGAAGGCAAAGGCTGCCGCAGAAGCTGCCAATGTCAAAGCACGAGAGACGGAAGCGCTCGCTGAATTGGAGAAAGCATTAGCCGAGGCCCGACTGAAAGGCCAACAACAGGCAACCGTCACGGAGAAACCTGACACCACCTCTACTCCACCTGAAAAAGTGACGGCCAAAGGCAAAATAGAAGTTGAAAGCAAAGGTATCAATGCTCTGTCTGACAAAGATAAAGCAACAGAAGTAGTCAAGAAGGTTAAGGTCTCGTCTGATTATTTCAATACGCTCACCCAGAACGAGCATGAAGCCAAACTGATAAAGGCTATCATAGATGAGGATGTAAAGGCTACTGATGGTAGTCGCATTCGTTTGAGATTACTTGATGACATAGAGATAAACGAAATCGTTGTGCCGAAAGGTTCCTACCTATATGCCACGATGAGCGGCTTTTCTAGCCAACGCGTTAAAGGTAGCGTCAACTCCATCATGGTTGAAGACGAACTGCTAAAAGTATCGTTGTCACTTTATGATACCGATGGTATGGAAGGTCTTTACGTTCCGTCAAGCTCATTCCGCGAGACAACAAAAGATGTGGCAAGCGGTGCAATGTCCAGTACGATGAACATCAATGATGGCATGTCAAGTGGCAATACGCTCTCTCAATGGGGTATGCAAACCATTCAGAATGCCTATCAGAAAACGAGCAACGCCATCAGTAAGGCTATAAAGAAGAACAAGGTAAAACTGAAATACGGCACCTTCGTGTATCTGATAAATTCAAAGGAATCAAACAAAAACAAATAAAGTCATGAGAATACTTCACTAGTGGCCAAATAAAATTATTTTAGATCATTATAAATTGTTAATATTTAATTAGTTATAAGCAAATTTTAACGAGAACGATT
>CAVINS010000085.1:633-9715 GCA_963643925.1 Bacteroidaceae bacterium | reverse complement strand
GTATGCCACTCACTTCGAGTTGGAACTTCTGCATACAGAACTTGTTGCCAGGTACCAGTTCTTTGATGCCTTGCGATGCCGATCTCGTGAGTTCTATTACCTTCGGTTCGGCCACATTGTCTTTCTTGTCTTCCTTTTCCCGGTTGGAATATACGCTTGCTTCGAGCTTCACGCCCGTTTCCGGGAAAGCATAGTTGGGCAGCAAACCACTGTTGGTCATATATTCTATGACATTTTCCCCCTGAATGGATGCATATTGCCTTTTGCAAACTTTTATCAAGTCCTTCAATACATCTTTGGCTGGATCGTTGGGCTGCAACTTGCTTTCCTTTTCCTTGTATTCGTTCAGTTCGCCTATCAGTCCATACAGTCGGTCGGTAAGCGATTGGAATTCCTTAATAACTGTTTGATAGAACGATTCGTCATCTAGCGTTGCCGCCAACTGCTTCAAGGTTGGTTGCGTCTTCTCGTCATATTGTTCCGCAAAATGCGCCTTCAGCGAGTTCTTGTTTTCCTTGATAAACGCAATGATTCTGTTGATGACAAACGTCGGCGACGACATGGCATCTTCAGTCAAGCGCAGATCCCTCACATTGGCAGGTATGCTGTGCTCAATGTTAGCAGACACCCATGTGTCGATACAGTAGGCAAGGAAGTGTCGTCTCAATATATCTTTGGCCTGCAGGAAGCATCCCGGCGTGTTCACCTCGCCTTCCATCATCTCTTCCGGGTAGGCAAAGTAGTACATATCGTGCGGTTCTCCCGAATGTGCATAGTTCAGCACAAGAGCCGAACCCTCTTTACGTCCGGCACGTCCCACTCTTTGCAGGAAATTGCTGGGCTTCGGAGCAATGTTGGAATTGCCCATGACGTTCAAGTCACCAATGTCAATACCCATTTCCAGTGTGGACGTGGCGGCAAGCACATTGACAGAGTTGGAATGTGGATGCAGTTTGAAGTCGCGCTCCAACTGTTCTCTTTCTCCACGCTCCAGTAATCCTGTATGTTCATGGGCATAGACACGCGGTGAGATATTCCGGTTGTACACCTGCTGATAGTAGTTCAGTTCAGGTTTCGACTCTTCCGAATAGTTTCCTTGGCACTTATAGTTCAGACAAGGCGTGTCTTCGATCCAATAGTCTTGACGAGCCACGTAAAGTGTTGACTGGCAATTGCTGCATTTTATGTGTTTTACATTTCTGCTCACAAAGATATGCTCTGCGTTAAGGGCATAGTTGCCACCGCCTTGCGGAGCACAATTCACCAAGCCCACTTCTTCCATTGTTTTCAGAAGTGTGCGTATGAAGTCGTTGAAAAGGGTGATGTTCTTTTCTATAGGCCAGTTGAAGCATCTCCAGAAATAGTTGCTGTACCAGTTGGGCTTTTCCCTTCTCAGCACGGTCATGTCGAGCATGTCTCCATTCCTGTCCTGATAATATATGCCTGGCAATTTCGGAAATCGCACGCTGCCACCAAACTTCCTGTTCAGGAAATGCCTACTATCAAAATTCCAGTTCAGAGCCCATGATGTCAGTTTTTCATTCCTGTAACTGTACAGATAAGGATGGTCAACGGCACCATGCTGTCTCATTCGTTGCATCAGTCCGTAGACATAATGGCAAAACTGGTTCTCGTCATCGGCCATCTCCAGGTTGTTTGTCTGGAGCCATCCCTTCATCTTTTCGTATACCAAGCGGATGTCATCGCTCATGAAGAAGGTGGCGGATGCCCCGGTCTTCTCGAGCGTTCTACCCAACTGCGAAGTCAGTCCGAATTCGCTCACTATCTCCCAGTCCACCCGGATGTCGAATTCTTTCTTGAACGATTCCATAAATCCGCTGCCCTCGCGATAGTTCTTGCGGAGGTCTATGTGTGTGGCAAGGTCGGCGGGCAGGAAACGGTTGTAGTATTCCTCTTCTGTCAGACGTTCTTTCCAATAGCGTTTGAACCCGTCTTGTAGTTCTGTAATGCTCACTGGCTTGTCGAGTGTGTTGATATACTGCTGCATCGACTGGCGGAAGAGGAAGCGGAATGTTCTTGCCTCATAGAAGGCAGTCTGGTGTGCTGCATCCTGCACGCTGTTGGTGAACACAAGCACCTTGCGGTCTTTGGCCTCGGCATGGTCGAAGTCGCTGGAGAGAACTTGGCTCACAGCAACACTTGACAAGGTGGATGTCCTACCACCTATCTGACATATAGAATCACTATTGCATTCCGGACAGTTGGTGGCAAAGCGCTGGTTGCCATTCTTGTTAGAGGTGGTACGGTTGCAGGCCCTTATTCTGAGTGTGTTATCGTCACTGTTGTCTGCGATGCGCAAGTCTTTTGTGCTTACATGATACGTGATGTTTGTTGCCGTCTCGTTAACATACTCGTCAACAGGTTGATGACTAGTATTCTCTATGTTTAGTAGCATCACCTCTTTCTCGTGGTCCATGAATGCTTTGTTGATGGTTGCCACATCCGAGCAATAGTTGTCGTCTGTCTGCAGTCTGCGCGACAACCATCCGCTTGCACCACATTCACGACAGAAGTACATCGGCAGAGCCACGCGGTCTTCATTCTTTTTCAAGCTGTGTCGCCAAACGAACTCCGGTTCTTTCTGGAAATAACGCAGTATACCGCTCAGTTCTCTCTGCCACAACTGCACCTGCAGATATAACATAGGAACCTGTTTACCTGTATCGTTAAGCGGACGTTTTGAGTAGGCTATCAGAGCCAGCAGGTTTTCTATAGCCAGCAGGCACACGTTCTCTCCGTCTTGCAGATAGAGGCGGCGGAAGTTGGCATCACTGTCAATAAGCTTCTTCTTGATATTGTCAAGCGAAAGTATGCCTTTGGCGAGTACTTCCAACAGCGATTTCACGATACCCATCTGTCGCAGTTGCACTCCGGCTTCTACGGCAGAGACGTTAGCGGATTTCAACCACACCTTACAGAGTCGTCGCATGTAGGTATCCACCGTGTCATTGGCACCAAACTCACAAGTCTTTATCAGTTTGCTGTCAGGCAGATTGCTGTTTGTGTCTACGATATATTCACTGACCGGAATACGGTGTTCCTCGATGACGTTCTTTTCTTCAAACGTCTCGCCGAATACGTCCGTTGCATATTCGCGCAGGCGTGTCTTGCTGTCGGGACCGTTGCCGATGGTTGCCGAAGTTCCAATGGGGCACAAAGTTCCCTTTGGCATATTCAATTTTAGTTTCAGTCGACGTATAAGGTTGGCAACGTCCGTTCCCTGCGCACCGTCGTAGGTATGCAGCTCATCAAGCACGATGAACTTCAGCGCCTTCGCGTCTGTGTCAATGTTTCCCTTCCACAACGTGCTGAAAGGCTGGCGCATCAGTCCATAGTCGAGCATCTTGAAGTTGGTGAGCAGGATGTCCGGCACGGTGTCCAGTATGGCATCGCGGTTCTCTATGATGTTGTGTTCGCCCATCGTGCGCGGATATTCTTTGGCATCAACACCTTCTCCCACGAAGAGTCCTGCCGTCACCTTGTCGCGCAGCCGTTTGTCGTTCCATATAGTCTCTGCCAAACGCTTTGCCTGGTCGCTGGCAAGGGCGTTCATCGGATACATGATGATGACCTTCACTCCTGTCTGTCGCTCGTATCTGTTGCACTGGTAGCAATAGTCGAGTATCGGGTAAAGGAAACACTCCGTCTTACCAGAACCTGTTCCTGTGGTAAGCAGGGTTGGTTCCGGCTCATGACCGTCGTGCATCGTGAGTTGGCTGAACGCCTGCAACTGATGCTTGTACGGCGGAAAGTTCGGTGCTATATCGAGCGGAATGTTGCTGCTTTCTTCTTCAGTTGCAGATACAAACGGAGTCTTCAGGGAAATGTAAGGCCCCTTGAACAATCCGTCTTCCTTGTCTTCTATAAAACGATAGAAGGCATCACCTACTACCTTCTCCTTAAAACGGAAGGTAGCCTTTATATATTCTATTATAGAGTCGCGCACTTCACGCGCTTGTTGTAATGGTAGCATAGGCTAAATCACCATGTTAATATTAAAATCCTTGTCAGAAACTGTTCTGTAGCCAGCCCTAACAAATATCTGTTCGGAAGTTATGTCTATAGGATTGATCGCTATTTTCTGCTCTTTAAGGAGCATTTCTGCAGATGCTATAACAAGTCCGTTTTTGTCACATAAATCCACATCACCATCATGACTGAAAGGTATGCCGTGTTCCAGTAATTCATCTACGATATTCTCAAGTCCTGGATATAACATCTTAATATTGTTGATGTCACGTACATCTTTAAGACGTTGACGATTTACAGTCTGGTATAAAGCGTTACTTGACAGACAAGAGCATTGTTTCAAATACTTCAAAACTTTTCCCGATATACTATAAAAGTCAGTTAGTGGAATATCTGATATTATCAAAGTCGTGCTTCGAGAACGACTGGTCGCCACATTAAATCTTCTTTCATCTAAAGCAAATCCTGGATTTCTTCCAGGAATGTAGAGTATAGCGTAGTCAACCGTCATTCCTTGAATACGGTCTATGGTTTCGATTGTCAGTTCTTTGATTGTAGATTCCGTCAAAAATTCTTTCTGTAATTGCTTTACGGATTCTTTGAACGGAGTAATAATGGCAATACTTCTTTCTGGGTAATAACATTCTATATTATAAAGGATGTATTGGATAATATTCAGTCCAGTTCCAGATATGACTCCATTTGTAAAATCGTTTGTTTGGCAGTATAGAGTTCCTCCCTCATCAGGAAAGAATTCTGTCGGACAACCATTAAAAACGATACGCTCTTTTTGTACAGAACTAAACCGATTATTGTAGAAAACAGAAGTAAGATTTGCACTCTTCGGAGTAAGGCGGAATGTTGTTACAATTCTATACGCTTTTATATCCGTTCCGAGTACCAATGTCTTTAATCCCTCTATCTGTGTACCTACATTCCATACTTTGTAAATACTCTTTTGAGCATTTGTTACGATTGGGGGCAACTGCATTGGGTCGCCAACAATCAAGCACTGATGACCTAATTGCTTGAAGGCCAACAATGATGCAAGGAATGTTTGCGACGCTTCCTCAATAATAACAAGGTCATATTGCGGCAAGATGCCATTAGAGGTATTCTCTGAGTTGTAAGCATAAGAGAGAACATAGTTCGTTGAACACAGTAATTCTCCTGCTGGGATAACAAACCCTTTCTTTGCCGGTTTCAATCCTTTAATGTGCTTTCTTTCATCCGCAGACAAATTCGTCTTTGATATTAATCCCTTATCAAGATAAGGTTTCAAAGGAGGTTGCTGAACAAGTTCAACAAGTCCTTTGTTTGCCATCGTTGTCACGCAAACAGTTTTATTTGCCTTGAGGTATTCTGCTATGATATGTGCAATCGTATAACTTTTGCCTGTTCCAGGAGGACCTTGAAGGACACAACAACTCTCGGTATCCAGAGTTTCCATTATCTTTTCAGGGATAGCGATCTCATTTTTTTTGTCATATGACAGTTCTTCGGGATGCCAGTCTTCAAAGTCTATTTTTGGCTCTATTAGCAGTTCTGGCATATCCTGATATTCCTCCAAAAAGTTTACAAGATTATTGTAATATTCTACTGGAGGAAATGGTGCAAACACCATTATGGTCAAAGACTTTCCTGACGCTGTCGTTTTCTTAAACAGGTCATACAATTGCACACTAATACCAGTACATCCTACATAATCATAATTCGGATCATGTTTTTTGATGTAATACAGTGGTATAACATCGGATGTTGCAGAGTGATATTCTGAATTCTTACAAAATTCGAAGAAGGTACATGTCCATTCTGAAATTTTTGCCCCTAGTTCTGTCTTGGCTGCTTTTTTCACTACCATGATAGACTTTTGAACCTTAAGCCTAGGGGATTTGTCTTTCGGGAATTTGAAAATGACATGACCTGTCTTGTCATTGACATGGACAACATAGCCAACGACAATATCTTCTTTCATGACGAGTTGGTTTACAGGAGACTTTATGATTGTCTTCTGTTCCATCTCTGCCTCCTTGACTTGATCAAGAAAGAATTCCTGGTAGTTCTTTATCTTCGTATTCATTAATATTCTTCTACTTTTTCTTCATCTGCATCCAAATTGTTCTCTGCAAGCGGAGCAAATACAGAATTGTATTTCTCATTAGACTTTACCCTGATGAGAGTATATGCGGTACCCTTAACACCATTGAGTACTCCAGAGTAGAGTTTTCTTACCACTCTGACTTTTTCATCTCCAGTGAGTTTTATGATAATATCATCTTTGCCAATGCACTCAAGTATATCTGCAATACTATTGAAGTACTTGAATTCATTTGCTTTAGCTCCAAGATAGACACATACAACGCATCTGTCATCTTCAATTTTATTCCAAATAGACGGTGACAAATACATTATACCACCAGCAGCACTACACTTATGTATATATTTACCACCATGAAGTGTATGCTCATTCTTGAGGTGTGCATTACGGACAAAGTCCTCCTTGCTTTCTTCTGGTGTAAAGCCTTCCTCTTTAAGATTGTGATACAAACGCAGTTGTGCCAAATAGTTTTGGTCTGCAATTTGTTCTGGAGTCAAATCTTCACCAAGAAGAGTATTTATCTCGTCAATTTCTGCTTTTGTAGGTTCAAGTACTGCAAGTTCCATTGGTATACCATGAGAACCAAAGTTACGTACGTCTTCTGGCGAGTATGGCTTTGGCTTTTGTCGGGTATATGCAGGACGTTGCCCTTCCCAACCGGACATATCGGTATAAGCATGTTGTTGTCCTGCTGGATAAGAGGATTTTTTGCCTTGCGTATCATGTTCTGCATCTCCGTTATTTGGTTCTTGCCGTTGCTGAGGCTTACTAGGTGATTGGGGCTCCTTTGGGGACTTCAGAGACTCACGTCCTCTTGTAGAGTGACTGTCATCGTGACCTGAGTCTTTTCCTTTTTGAGTTTCATCGATTGAAGTTTGTTCTACCCCTTCGTATGGTTCCTCTTGTGCATTCGTTTCATCTGTCTCACCAAAAGATTCTTCTTCATCGTGATTTGATTCTTCATTTACCTTATCGACTGTTGTAAACGTTGGGCGGCGGTCTATGTCTTCCTCATCATCATTCTTAGCCTCATTTCCGATCAATTCGCGTTTAATTCCAGGAATGAGTTTATCCAATTCTTCCTTGAATTTTTCATCAAGCATCAGATTATTCTGCTCTTTTGCAACTTCAAGCGCATTGTCACGACAGTCCATAATATCAGCAACAACATCAGTTGCAATTCTTTTCATATCAATATTCAAGAATTCCATGAAGGCATCTACAAAAGATTGGAAAACTCGTTTACCATCCAAAGAGTCAACGAAATAGAAATCATTGCTATCGGGTTTACGATAAAATTTTTTCAGATTTTGATTGATCTCAGAATCCTGAGAATATGTAATCAAGATCGAATTACATTTATGAAGAGTCAATTCATTTAACTTTTCACAATAGCCCTTGTAGAGTTCTTGCCAGTTATCCGAATCTATCACACCAGCAATAACCAGAGCATACAACTTATGATTATCATCACGAGATGTATAAACTGTATCCCCAACAGGTTCCATTTGTAAGTCTTCGCTAGTAATTGTAGTAATTTTTAGAATATCGCAAATTTCTTTAAAACCATCTCGTGTAGGGAAATAGTCTTTGTTTGCTATTCTTGGATTTTGTCCAAAGTATAGCTCCAACATTTTATCCCCATAGTCCAGTGCATACAGATTCTTAATCTGTACTTCTTCATTTTTGTTATTGAACCAAAGGGCATTCTCATCCTCACGATACTCATCAATCTTATTAACATAAGATTCATCATAAGCATCTATCATCCAACGTAAAAGCTGGCTACGTCTATCTTGTCCCGTTACACTGACAAGTGCATACAGAGCATCAAGAAAATCAAGAGATGCTTTGAATGGCAACTTGTCGAATAACGTTTCATTACCATCGAGTTTTATATCCGGAATAGATGAAAGCGGAGTCTTATTATCTGCATCTTCAATATTCTTTAAATAGCGAGATACTTCATAGCCATAATATAAGTCAGATGCACATTTCATGTAATCCTTGGTTGGAATGCATGAAATGTCGTTGAATTTCCCTTCTGTTATGAATTCCTTTATCCTTGGAATGCGTACAACGGCATGTTCTTTTTTGGTAAGGTACTTAGACCAAAAATATATAGCACAATCACGCTCTTCCAAGAATTTAATGTCCTCTTCCTGGAAGTCACAATGCATCTTCATGCTTCTGAACACTTTTCCAACGTACTCAGAGCATTCTTTTTGGTATTCATCACTTACATAATCCAACGAAGTGATTCCACATGATTCGAAGTCAAAGAATGGATTATATACAGCCCCCATAGTGAGGTCTTCTGCCTTACAGAATTCTCCGTTCTTATTTAGCAGACGTACTGCATCCACCCGTTCAATCTCTTTCAATGAATCTTGTTGACTATTACGAATTACCGCTAAATCATTGATTAAGCGATAGTGGTAAGGACGTATTTTCTCATCGTCATCATCTTGTAACTCCAAGTAATAGTCGAGTTTAGATTTCTGCCATTCACTTAAAGAATTAATGATGTCACAGTTTATCTCCTCAAGAATATCTTTGATTAAACGACGCTCATCTGCAGAACCAAATGAAATCTGGTTCGGAAGTTCTATGTAAGGGAAAGGTTCATTTTTCTCGCAGTCTACGTATATCGTTTCACTTATATCATAGAAGTTGCCATCATTGGCTTTCACCTTCAAGTTCACAAGATGTGGTACAAGCCCATCTTCATATTTATCCTCAAGAGTTTCGCGATGCTTTGCGATTAACTTTGGCAAGTTTTCATCCTTAATATCTGACAACTGGGGAATAATGGTACCAACAAGAATGTCTATTATATCAAACTTGACACCAACATTAGAGAACAATGATTTCCATTCTTCAATGTCGTCGTCCTCATTGATATAGCTCGGACTCAAAAATTTGGTGTTGGAATCGTATCTCTTGATAGAATTCTCTATTCCGGCACCCTCCATATATTCGTCTGAAAAATAT
>CAVINS010000085.1:0-463 GCA_963643925.1 Bacteroidaceae bacterium | reverse complement strand
CTGCTTAATTCATCGACATACTGTGCCGAATAATTATCTTTAAGCCAACGCCAAAATGCGAGGTTGAGTTCTTCATCTTGGAGTGTATTCCCGAAGTTACTTAATTTATCCTTCATCCAAGAGAAGAAATTATTTACAGTAAACTTAGAATTACCAAGACGGGTCCCCCAATACTCAACATTTTTCTCTGGCTCATAATCAGGGTCAATGATATCCAGATCCGCAAAATCAACCAAACCGAGTTCGAACAATTCTTTAGCATTTGCGCTTAATGTATTGTGTCCTCCAGAATTAACTGCAGGCTCGTCTTGACCGTAAAGATAAACCAAGGCTCCAGACATTTTTTCTTGCTGTTCTGTCGTCAGGGAACCTAATTTTGATATGATGAAGTTATGGAAAGCTACACTTTCTTCCTTTGATGATATAGTATTGTTGATACTTGGCAAATTCTCAACAATAACTT
>CAVINS010000084.1:0-9856 GCA_963643925.1 Bacteroidaceae bacterium | reverse complement strand
AGGAAATGCAGCGTCAAGCCGAGGAGAACAGCAAGAAGACCGATGAGGAACTGGCTGCATGGATGAAGGGGTTTTCTGTTAGCAAAATCTTTGCTTTTGACCTTGCAAAGCTGCGTAAGGCCGGGGTGAGCAACGAGGCTGTCACGTTCATTCAGGTCGTGAAGGATTCTGTTCCTGCAAAGCCACGAGAGGAATGGAAATTGGAGCGGTGGCTTGAGCTGGCAAAGACGCTGTACCGTCTTTGCCTTATGTCGATGACAGACTTTGAACAGGTGCAGAACATTCTCAAAGGCGTTTCTTCCAGCGTGGTAGATGAAGACTATCAAATATATCAAGCGATGATGGCTATCGGCGGTTATGACAGCGGTCTGCATCTGCCGTATGGTACGAGCCTGATAAAAGAGGAAGAAGGCACAGAGATGTGTACGAAAGACGGGGGCTACGTTCCGATTGGAGGCAAGTGGAGCGTATGGGTAGGTTATCGGCATAGTGTGTATGACACCTATGAAGAAGCCGCAGAAGCGTTGAAGAAGTTGGCCGGGCAGAATGCCGTTGACGAGAAGAAGGGAATACAGTTTGTTGTCGAACGTTCCACTGCTGACGGCACATGCTACATTACCCCTAAAGGCAAGAGCGAAGCTGTGATTGCAGAAGGCTTCAAGACTTCGACCGAAGCCTTCGACTATATCCGTGAACACAATGCAGAGTTGCAGGAGCGTTACCGCACTCTTATGGAAAGCACGACAGTGAAGCACGGAGAGAACCGTGAACGCAAGGGCAGAAACTGGCGTAACGGCAAGGATGTGTCGGCGGATGAGTTCCGCAACACTTTCGGCTTCCGTGGTGTGGAGTTTGGCAACTGGATGAAGCAGGAGGACAGACGCAAGGCATTGAACGAGTGCTACGATGCGCTTATGGACTTGGCCGACGTGTGCGGTGTGTCGCCTTCAGCATTGTCGCTTGACGGCAAATTGGGTATGGCTTTCGGTGCTCGCGGCGGCGGCAACTTCAATGCACACTATGAACCGGGCAAAGAGGTGATAAACCTTACCAAGACAAAAGGCGCAGGAAGTCTTGCTCATGAATGGTTTCATGCTTTGGACAACTACTTTGCCAAGATGGGCGGTGCAACCGGGGCAAGCAATGCGACATCGTTGGAAGGTCTTGAACCGCAGGGATTGAGGGTTATCAACACCCGAAGTGGAAAGTCTCATTGGTCGGGAACGCAACACAAGTATTTGACGGAGGCAGAATACAATGCTGAACGTGCCAAGCATCCTGTGCGCCAAGAAATGGCCGAGGCATGGAAACATTTGGTGAAGGCCATAGAGACCAGTGCCTACGGACAGCGTTCGAAGTCGTATGCTTCGCTTCACACGAAGTATTGGAGAGAGCCGACAGAAATGGGTGCTCGTGCTTTCAGTGTATGGGTAGAGAACGAGTTGTCTAAGCGTAATGCCACTAATGACTATCTGGCCAATAACCCTGCACTGCTCGAAGAAGCACTGGATGAAGAAAGCAAGCGCTTCAGTCCTTACCCCTTCAACACTGATGCGGAGTGGATGGACGAAGCCTTTGGCAATTTGTTCAGCACCATGCAGGAGAAAGTGGATGCGGCGACGGGCAACCATGTGTTGTATCACAAGGCTGACGGCACGGAGGCGTTGAGCCATGGTGAGGTGGTGCTTCGTGATGTTCTTGTGGAGCAGATGCGCCAGAACGGGATGGAAGTCATTGGCACGGAGGAAGGCCAGAAGGTGCTGGACGAGGCCAACGGCAGGGCGAAGTTGAGTGCGAAGCATCACAGCGAGAAGGCTGAGCGCAGGGCTCGTGTCAATGCCACGATAGACGAGGCGAATGCGCTAATATCGGGCAAGACTGTTGCGGAAGCACGCAAGGCACGCCGTGCTCGTGAAGCAGCGTATAAGGCAGAGACGAAAGAATTGTATGAAAAGATTTTGTCGGGCGAGTTTGATGCAGTAACTTTGCAGCACATCAATGATTATTTAGACCATGTCACACCGCTCAACGAATACGGACGACCTCTTTCTAAACGACTTCCATCGAAGACACTACGAAGAGTGCGAAAAGGAGAACGCACGAGTGAGGTCGATGTACTTTTCAGCAGAATATCTGAGAGCGCAGTCGGAAAGAATGAACGCACTCGTCCAGAAGCAAAAAGAAGAATTGAGGAGAAAAAGAGAGAACTCCTCAAAGGCTGGGCAATAGCCACTGGCAATTGGCACACAAGTGTTGCTGACTTTACGGGCAACACCGAGCCGATAGGCAGGGGCAAGGACTCTGTTGTCTATCAGTCGGACGATGGCAAGAGTGTCATCAAGGTGTCGGCAGGTAAAGACAATCTAAAGAAGTTCCGTCCCGATATTGATGCTGTTGCGTTGTTCAACAGCGTATTCCCCGAAAGCCGTTATGAGATTTTGGGCTATGGTGAAGTGGACGGTAAGTTTGTAAAATTCCTCAAACAACCCATTGTAGACTTTGCTGACAGTACTCCGTTGTCGGAAGAGGAGCGTGTGGACTATATGCGTGGTCTTGGCTTCGAACCGAGGAACGAAGAGAGAACTGTGTTCAGCAATGGGACGTATGTTGTTGCCGACCTTGAAGGTAGCAATATTGTAAAGGATAAGTCAGGCAACATCCGTGTGATTGATGCCGATGTGAAGCTACACACGAAGGACATTGGCGGCAAGTGGGAGTATCCTGATGTTGAGAATGACACCACTATGCCAGAGGCTGCTGTTGCCGAAGGAGAAGGCGCTGCTGACACCGACAAGGCACGTTTCTTCCGCACTGCTGACGGCGAGGCTTATGGCTTCACTGTCGGCGGCAAGATATACTGCGACCCGAGGATTGCGACGAGTGAGACCCCTGTGCATGAGTATGGCCACTTATGGGCGGAGGCGTTGCGTGTGTGCAACCCGAAGGAGTGGCAGAATGTAGTGGGGCTGATGAAGGGCACTCCCATTTGGGATGAGGTGAAGCGCACTTACCCCGACTTGAAGACTGACGACGAGATTGCCGACGAGGTGATAGCGCAGTATTCTGGTCGTAGGGGTGCAGAGCGTTTGCGTGAGGAGGCACGGAAGATAGCCGAGGGCAACGGTGGCGTGTTTGAGAAAGCGGAGGCCATCGGTGCTTTGGAGCGTGTGAAGCGTGCGCTGAATGAGTTCTGGAAGGGCGTGTGCGACTTCCTGCACATACACTACACGAGTGCCGAGGAGGTGGCCGATAGGGTGATGAAGGACTTGCTGGAAGGTGTAGACCCAAGAGCTGCCATTAAGGAAGAGAAGGCGCGTCAGGCGGAAGCAGAGATGCAGGAGATTGTTGCCAAGGCGAAAGCGGACGGCACTTACATGAAAGCCCCCAACGGCGAGCGTACTAACTTGTACGAACGGCAATGGGCGCAGGTGCGCACCAAGGCGTTCAAGAATTGGTTTGGCGATTGGGAGAAAGCAGCCAGAATAGAAAAACTGCGCAAGAGTGAGCCTGTGAGCATCACGGGTAAGGAGATTGAGGTTACAGAAGATTTCAATCAGAACAAAAAGAATGCTCTATCTTACGGCAAGACTTTGCAGGGCTTTTACACAAATGCAGATACCGGCAATACTATTCAACTTCAACGTGGTCGCAGAAATGGTGGCATTAATGAGGTGCTTCAACATAATTATAAGGATGCGGAGCATATTCAGAGCGTTGCTGCCATACCTCAGATAATAGAGAAGGCGATATATATTGACAGCGAAGCCAATAAGGACATGTCGAAAAATCCGAATGTATCGGAATACCAGCATTATGTATGTGGGCTGAAGATAGGTGGCGAGGACTACACTGTGCTGTCTACTATTGCTGTTGACAAGAAAGGTAACAGGTATTATGACCATAATCTCACTCGCATAGAGAAAGGAAAACTGCTTGACCAAATCAATGGCCAAGCAGTAAATGGGGAGAGTTTTGGCACAACGCCCGGAACAAGTCCTACTACTCTCTACGGCTACAAAGGTAGTAAGTTGCTTTCTATTCTGCAAACGAATTCGTCAAAAGTTGTTGATGAGAATGGAGAGCCGATGGTGGTATATCATGGGACGAACAACATGTTTACTGCTTTCGATCCAAATAAGATAGGAGCAAAAACCGGCAACAAAGGGCTTTTTGGCAATGGCTTCTACTTTTCTAAAAGTAATGAATTGGCGGAGTCGTATGCAGGATGGTGGGGACTCAAGAACGGTAACGTGATGTCGGTGTTCCTCAACATAAAGAAACCTTTTGTATGGAGCGATACCTCTGCCGAGAATATAAATCTGG
Source organism: Bacteroidaceae bacterium (assembly GCA_963643925.1). GTDB lineage: Bacteria > Bacteroidota > Bacteroidia > Bacteroidales > Bacteroidaceae > Phocaeicola_A. The sequence goes on along the minus strand of CAVINS010000084.1, from coordinate 5,533 downwards.
CTCGTTCTATGGGTTTCCCGGCAAGCAGAGCTAACCAAGGCAAGCTTTATCCTCTTGTGAGAGAAAGTCAGATAATGGCCTTCACCGAGAAGCTAAAGAATGCTGGTTATGATGGTGTAGTGTATGACTACGATGCAGACCATAACGAGACTGTGGCTTTCTATCCCAACCAAATCAAGAGTGCTACCGCCAACGTGGGTACGTTTGACGAGGCTGACAGCGACATTCGTTATCAGTTTGTTGGCGAGAAGGGCGCAAAGAATGCTGACCATGCCGAGGAGGTGACCACACGCTTGGACAACTTGCAGGTGGCGCGCGAGATGGAAGAGGCGAAGAAAGACGCCAAGGCTATCAAGCTGGCTACGGGTTGGGAACGTGGCGCTGACGGCAAGTGGCGGTATGAGATAGCGGACATCATAATGAAGAGCATCAGCAAGGATGATAAAGATGTCACTCTTGCTGAATATGTTGATGCCCCAAACTTATTCGAAGCGTATCCCGAGCTGAAGGACACGAAAGTTAAGTTTGTATATGACTGGGATGATAGAGCATTTGGCTGGTACAATAGTTCCGACAACACTATCACAATCAATAGGGCACAAACACTTACAGCAGACCAGCATCGTTCGACTATTTCTCACGAGATTCAGCACGCTATCCAGCTTATCGAAGGATTTGCGCAAGGCGGGAATAAAGAAATGTTTGATAAAGCGGAAAAAGATATAGGGCACATTTATAGTGTAATGGAAAAGCATCAGGATTTCGTCGCTCATCGAAGTGGCGTACCTACATTCGACGAATGGCTAAAATCGTTTGACAAAGAAGTCCTGAAAGTTGCGTATAAAAAGGCGAAAAAAAGACATAACGATTTAATACTGTCATACGTGTATGCGGATTACGCCGGTTTTGAAGAATCAGAAAAGAAAAGCTTTAAGTCCGATTTGAACAAAGCCTGCAAAGATATTGCCCAAATACGGCAAAGAGTTGGCGGCGAAGTGCCATTATTCGGCAGTGAAGGTTACCAACGCCTATCGGGTGAGGTAGAGAGCCGTAACGTGGAGAAGCGTTTGAACATGAGTGCCGAGGAGCGCATGGCGAGCCTTGCGGAGGAGACGGAGGACGTGGCAAGAGAAGACCAGATATTCCTGTTTGGGGAAGGTGGCGAGAATGCAATGTCAACGGAGAATGAAGAAGCAAAAGAATTCCATTCTGTGATAGACTTAATGTTTGACGGAAAGCAATTCAAATCTTCCGACCATTCGCGTGAGCGTTATAGTCTTGGGTATACTCCTAATTGGATGAAGAACATAGGAATATCGGGAGATGAATTCTCACTTTCATACAAGAATATCAAGATACATAGAGGAAAAGATGTAGACCATGACTTGACAAAAGAAGAATGGCACGAGCTTCCCAACGCCATAAAGAAACCTTTTGCCGTTACGCGGTATAAAGGAGAAGAAGATAGATTTAGGCTTTATGTAAACATCTATCATAATGGATACCCAATAGCTGTGGGTGTAGATGTAAAGCATGTAAATCAAGGTAAAAATAACCCGCAACTTGACGTGAATAGCATCAAGACGGTGTTTGCTCATCGTGGGGAAATAAGTTCATCCGAAATACTTGTTACGTATGATGAAACAATAACTCCCGAACAGCAAGCACTTCTGCGTGGACTCAATTTCCACGAATATCCTACTATTCAGGAGTTATCTGCTGCAAAGTTAGGAAGAAACTCTGAAACGGCAAGCGATATGGACGAGAAAAATGCTGACGATGAGCGTTTCCGCATCAGTGGTTATAGCAAGAAGCAGCGTGAGGCGTATGCTGCCCGTCAGTGGCGCAGGGCGCATGACGTGGCGCAGGACTGGGTGGAGAAGTTGCACACGGGCGACATCACCACTGTTTATGACAGCATTGACGATGTGCCGGGCAGTGCTGATTTCTCTGCCCGCAAAAGACGGAGCAAGGGTTGGTATGACGTGAAGACGGGCAAGATAGTGATTGTGCTGGGCAACCACAACAGCCCGCAGGATGTGTTGCAGACGATATTGCACGAGTCGGTGGCACACTACGGTCTGCGCAAGTTGTTCGGCAAGAATTTCGATGGCTTCCTTGACAACGTGTATGCTGCCGCCGAGAATGACATCCGTGAGAAGATAGATGCGAAGATGCAGGCTCTGAAGGAGAAGGGCAAGGGCAGCGAGCGTACGGAAGAGGAATGGCGCAGAGTGGCCACGGAGGAGTATCTTGCCGAGTTGGCAGAAGACATCGACTTTGAGCATGACGACAACATGCCTTTTGTCAACCATTGGTTTAACCAGATAAAGCAGTTGTTCCTAGATATGCTTAACAAAGTCGGCTTGAAAGGCTTTGGCGAGGACATGAAAGGCCTGCTTTCTGACAACGAGCTTCGCTACATTCTTTGGCGCAGCTATCAGAACATGGCCAACCCCGGCAGATACCGCAATGTGTTCCAGAAGGCGGAGGACATCGCCATGCAGAACCATCTTGGTGTGGGCGACTATGCCAAGGAGGAGAAGCGTGAAGAAGGCTTTGCTGCAGAGCAGCGTGAGGCAGAAGCCGTGAACGAGCGTTTCAATGAGGAACTCACTCGCTATCAGAATGGCGAAATGGATAAGAATGAAATGCTACACATTGGCAGGCCACAAGGTGTAATGCGTGCTTTCCTGCCCAACCTGCCTATAGTTATGCGCCAGCGCATTCTCTCCAAAGGTAGTATTAAGAAACACAATGTAGCAATAGAGGTGCTTGCAGATATGCCAAACCATTTGTCGCGTCCAATCTTTGTATTCAAACGTAGTGACAATGCTTTGGGAGTGCTGACTGAAATGCAAGACCGTGATGGCAAGAATGTATGTGTCGCTATTGAGTTGAACCGACAAATACAGGATGGCGGTGAAATACTTGAAGTGAACGACATACGTTCCGTTCATGGTCGCAATGTAGCAGATATTGTATATCCTATTGTCCAGAACGGGACTTTGAAATGGGCAGACAAAGAGAAAGGTCTTGCTTACCTCTCCTCAGCGTCCCGGTATGTTCAGCAGGAAATAGATAAGCAAGACCTTGAAACTGCTGCAAAGGTAGTGGAAAGTTTTGAAAACCCGAGCATTTCCGAGGAAAATATTTCTGAAGACGAGGATTTGTTCCGTGACAGTGGGGGCAAGAAGGGCAAGGTGTCTGCCGACGATGTGAGCAATGTTGCGAGAGGGCTGCGTGATGAGTATGATGCAGCGATGAAGAAGAGCAGTTTCCAGATGCGTGAGGCCGTTCAGGACTCGATGCTGAGCCTGCAGAAGCTCATGGACATCATCGGCAAGCACAGCGGCAAGAAGGACGTTGCCGAATGGGAGAATGCCTACATGGCAGAGAATGCTTTGAGCAGCAGCAACTTCTCACAGCAATGGGAATACAAGCGCAAGTACTACAAGCCTCTTGTGGAAGCCATGCGTGCCCTTATGGAGAGGGGCATGGCGGAAGAGGACATCTACGACTATGTGATGAAGAAGCACGGCATTGAGCGCAACCGTGAGATGGCTGTGCGTGCGAAGTTCACCGACGAGGACGGCAAACTGGACAAGGGCTTGCTTAACACATGGAACAAGCGCAAGGAGGATGTGCGCAAGGACACCACTCTTGACACTTGGGAGAAGAAGCAGCGAGAGTTTGACCGCATTGCTGCCGTGGAGTTTGGAGCAGACCTTTACGCCCGTGACTACAGCGGTCTTACAAGCGTCATGGAGACCAGCGATGTGCACGACGCTATGGATATGGCCTATGACGATGTGCTGGAGACGGAGAAGAATGTGGGTGCAGCGACCGATGAGTTGTGGGAACGCATCAATGCAGCCAATGGCGCCACGATGGACAAGATGTTCACGAGTGGCATGATAAACCGTGAGACGAGAGACGGCATCGGCGAGATGTACGACTTCTATGTGCCGTTGCGTGGCTTCGACGAGACGACTGCCGAGGAGGTGTATGCTTACCTGAACAACGAGAGCCGCAGTTTCAACAAGCCAGTGAAGCGTGCAAAGGGACGTTCGAGCAAGGCCGACAACCCCATTGCCAACATAATGAGTATGGCCGACAGTGCCATCATGCAAGGCAACAAGAACCTGATGAAGCAGAAGTTTCTGAACTTTGTGCTTAACCGTCCGAGCGACCTTGTGAGCGTGAGCGACATGTGGGTGGAGTATGACAAGGCAGCCGACGAGTGGCGCACTAAGTTCCCGAATATACCTTATGACGCTACTGCCGATGAGGTGGCCGACATAGTGCGTGACTTCAATGAGCGGATGGAGGCAGAGTCGCAGAAGCCCGATGCCACTGTGAAGCGCATCAAGGGCAACACCGGCGATGTGCCTTACCGCACGTTGTACGACCAGTTGAGCGAGCACCAAGTGGTGGTGAAGCGCAACGGCAAGGAGTATGTGCTGACCATCAACGGCGACCCGAGAGCCGCCATGGCGCTCAACGGCAAGACCAACCCCCAAGCCCGACACGAAGGTGTGGGCGGCAAGGCGATGGCGATGGCGGATGCCGTCAACCGTAATCTGTCGACATTCTACACCACGAAGAACCCCGACTTTGTGGCAAGTAACTTTGTGCGTGATGCCATCTACTCAAACTCTATGGTGTGGGTGAAGGAGAGTCCACGCTATGCTGCGCGCTTCCACGAGAACTTTGTGAAGTTCAACCCCAAGAAGATGGGCGAGCTGTTCCATAAGTACAACCACGGCACTCTCGACATGAACGACAAAGTGGAGAAGGAGTTCTACTCGTTCATGCTGAACGGCGGCGAGACTGGCTACAGCAATCTGAAAGACATGGAGAAGCTAAAGAATGAGCTCACCAAGGACTTGAAGAACTCGGCACTGCATCAGACGAAAGAGTTGCTCGACAGAATGGAGATAGTCAACCGTTCCATTGAGAACTGCGCCCGCTTTGCTGCCTACATGAGCAGCCGTGCCGAGGGCAGAAGCGTGGAGCGTTCTGTCTGGGATGCGAAGGAGATAAGCGTGAACTTCAACAAGAAGGGAGCGGGCGGCACATTCTTCGGCAAGACAGGCCAGACCAAGATGGGCAACATAGCAGCTGCCAGCAGCGCCTCTTGCCGTGCTCTGTACATCTTCTTCAATGCTGGTGTGCAAGGCACTGCCAACATACTGAAAGCAGCCGACAAGCATAAGGGTAAGGCTGCTACGGTGGCAGCAGCCTACTTCATCCTCGGCTATTTGGCTCCGGCACTTATGGGCAGTGGCGACGGTGACGATGATGATGACGACAACACCAAGTATGAGGACTTGCCCGACTATGTGCGCCGCACGAACCTCATCTTCAAGAGTCCTTCCGACAATAGCTACATCTCCCTGCCATTGCCTATAGAGTTCCGCATGATGTACGGCATGGGCGAGTTGGCGAGCAGTGTGCTTAGCGGCAAGGAGCGTTACACCAAAACCGAGTTGGCACGTGCCATCGCAGAACAGGTGACCCAAGCCATGCC
>CAVINS010000083.1:0-10218 GCA_963643925.1 Bacteroidaceae bacterium | reverse complement strand
ACAAGCGCACACTGTACAAGATAGGCTGCAGCTTCTCGTCCGAGACCGGCACCATCGAGGATTGGAAGGTCGCAGAGTGAAGCGGGGCGGCAATCCAATTTCCCATCACAAATAAGACTTTTCGGGAATGGCCTCTTGACAGCCCAAGAATAATCCGCTAACTTTGCATTCCAAAAAAGTGTCACTAATGACATTTTTGGGGAATGACACACTTCTCCCACTTAGCATAAAAGGATTTTCCCTGGGCAGCACGGAAATTTGCAGTGCACTGCATTTTTCGCCACGCAAGCGAAGAAATTTGCAACGCACTGCAAATATCCTGCGATTCATCAGTATATCTGCAAGGGATTTCAAATGTAGGACAAACATGATGGAACGAACCGAATGTCTGTCGCTGCTGGAGCAGTGGAGAGACAAACTTTTCAACTTTCAATTTATAACATCCATGCTTAAAAGAGAGTTTTGAAAGCCCCCCGTGTGGTCTATTCTACGGTAGAAAAGGAATGAAACATCAGTTGAACTTTCAGATTGAAAGAATCCAGAATTGCCATTTGGTGTTATCGGACAATCCCCCAAAAAAACAGATGTTTCTCCGCGACCCGCTCCAGTTCACTGCCGCATGGTCTCGAAGTAGAAGAACACGGCCATGGCTATCATGATGAGACCGAGCAGACCGTAGAAGAGGCGGGCTCGGCCGGGACCCACGTTGCGGACAATGAGTTGGGCGTTCCGGGCGGTGAAGAACCACTTCCAGTTGAACACGCTCGCCAGCAGTGCGACAATCCCCGCCAGGGCGAACAGCGCCTGTACAAAATAATGTGCTTTCATTGATAATCTTTCGTTTTCTTTGTTTTCCAAAACTTCCGTTCCCCACCGACACGCATTCTGACGACCTCCGCGCTTATCCCGAAAACCCGCTCGACCACGAACTTCGGAGCGATTTTTTCGAAGTTACAAGGCCGAAGGCCCGAGAAGGGATTCATTCCTTTACATTTTCAGTAGACGCGAGCCGTCGGGTTGTTCCTCGATGGTGACGCGGACGGTGTCCTGCGGCAGCAGCTCCTCCACCAGCTCGGGCCACTCGATGAAGCAGAGGGCTCCGCTGTAGAAATAATCCTCGTAGCCCATGTCGTAGACCTCCTCCAGGCGCTTGATGCGGTAGAAGTCGAAGTGGTAGATGAGCTCGCTGCTCTCGGAACGATACTCGTTGACAATGGCGAAGGTGGGCGAGGTAATGACGTCGTCCGTCACGCCCAGCGCCTCGCAGAGGGCCTTGATGAAGGTGGTCTTGCCGGCTCCCATGCTGCCGTAGAAGGCGAAGACGGTGTTGTCGCCCATGGCGCCGACAAAGCTGCGGGCGGCCTCGTCGATGGTGGCGAGAGAATCAATCTTTATTTCCATAATGTATAGTGTTTTTGTGTGAATGAACGAGGTGTTTCCAGCCCACCTTGCCCGCCTTGCAGAGGGCGTAGATGAGGATGGAGAAGAATATGATGGAGGCGCCCGAAGGCACATTGCAGGCGTAAGAAACCCACAGTCCGCCCAGGCAACTGACGTAGCCGATGCCGACGGAGAGGAGGATGATGCGCCGATAGCGGCAAGTGAAGAGGTTGGCAGTCATCTGGGGAATGGTGAGCAGCGAGATGACGAGCACAATGCCCACCATGCGCAGGCAAGCCACGATGGTAAGGGCGATGAACATCATCAGCGCATACTCCAGTGCGTGCACGGGCAACCGCTGGGAGCGGGCAAACTCGCGGTCGAAGGAGACGAAGATGATGGGGTTCATGAAGAGGGCGAAGAAGGCCAGCACCACGGCCGTCAGCACAGCGAGGGCCCAGAGGTCCGATACCGTGATGGTGAGGATGTTGCCGAAGAGGTACGACGAGAGGTCGGGGATGAAGCCCGGCGTGAGGAAACTGAAAATGATGCCCACAGCCATTCCGAAGGTCCAGAAGACGGCAATGGCAGAATCCTCGCGCATGTCGCGCCGGTGGCTGAGCCACTCCACTCCGAAGGCGGAGAGCACGGCGAAGATGGCGGCGGTGAAGATGGGCGGCAGTCCAAGGAAGACTCCCAGTCCGATGCCGCCGAACGAGGCGTGCGTAATGCCCCCGCTGATGAACACCAGTCGGTGCGTGACGATGTAGGTTCCTATCAGCCCGCAGACGATGCTCGCCAGCAGGCTCCCCACCAGAGCGTTCTGAAAAAATGTATACTGTAGTATGTCCACTGTCTTTTATCCGTTTTTGTTCGTTTTATTCGTTTTTTCAAACCAGAGGCTTTGTACCGAATCCGCAACCGGCTGAATTTGTCCGGAGGATTCGTCCGAGTCCAAACCAACCCGAGTATTCGTCCGAAGGCTCTCGTCTCAAGTCCTGATTCCGGCGGAGCGGCGCTCACCCACGATGAGGATTACCTCGTCCTTGAGGGCGTCGGGCAGAGCCACGCCACGCAGTTGCAGGCTGCGTACCCATCCCGCCACTTCGGTGTCGCGCATCGTGTAGAGCACGTCGCGAAACTGCTCTATCTGTTCTTCCGTATAACTGTCTGAGGGCGCCCCACGGTAAGCGTCGAGCTCCTCGTCGTCGTAATATTCTATCTGTTTGCTGACGGCGGCCAAGAGGCTCTCCTTCTCGCAAACCTCGTGTTGTCCGCAGCATTCCATGTCCGCCGGGTTGACAGGCAGCGAGCTCTCCACGGTCTCACCCCTCGCCTCTTTCCTACGGTCCGCCCGGTTCTTCAGCACTCCGGTGAGCATCGCCACCAGCGCCAGCACCACCAAACTAACAATCAGTATCCACATAGGCTCTCACATGTGTTTCATTCGTACCGACCGCCCTTTCTGTCCAAATCGCTCTGGAGCCCGGAACGGCCATCGGGATTGTTTTCCGCCTCGCGGACGGAGATTCCTGCTTTCGCCAGATGATTCCAGTAAGCGGGGTAAGACTTGGAGACGACCTCGGGATTGTTGACGCGTAACTCGGGGAGCACAAGACAAGCCGGAGCAAAAGCCATGGCCATGCGGTGATCCTCATAAGTGTCGATGGCGGGTTTGTCCGCTGCCCGGCAGCGTTCGCCGTCCCAGTAGAGCACGGAGTCGTCGGCCTCACGCACCACGTATCCGAGTTTCAGAAGTTCCCGACGGAGAGCTGCGATGCGGTCGGTCTCCTTTATCTTGAGGCTCTGCAGTCCGGTAAAGCGGAACGGCACTCCCATCAGAGCACAAGTCACTACGAACGTCTGCGCCAAATCCGGTTCGTTCACGAAGTCGTAGTCGAAACGGGAAGCCGACGCACCTCCGTTGGAAGACGTAGGCTCAGGGGAAGAAGTTGCTCCGTTCCCGCCGGACGCTTCCACTCGAGCAGCTGAAACTTTTCCATCTCCATCATAGTGATTTCTTTCTTTATTAATATTGTATTCCGTTCCATCTGTCCGGAACTTTCCCCCTTCCTCGGTAGAGGAATTCCGCGCGTTGGAAATTTCCGAGCCGGAATTACGTTTCGTCAGCGTCACTCCATCATCGGTGAAGGCCGTCTGCACCCCGAGACGTTCGAAGAGCCGAGCCACGGCGGAATCGCCTTGGTAACTCTTTGCGAAGAGGCCTTTGAGCCGCACCTCAGCCTGGGGCGCAAGCGCCACAATCTCGTACCAATAGGAAGCGGCGCTCCAGTCGCTCTCCACGAAGTAAGGCGTGGGACGGTACTGTCCGTGCGGCACTTCGATGGTGTGAGGGTCCGACCAGCGGGCCTCGGCCCCAAAGTCGTGCATCAGCTGCAGCGTGAGGTTGATGTAGGGGCGTGAGACAACTTCCCCTTGCAACCTCAGCGTCAGTCCGTCGGGCAGTGTGGGGGCAATCATCAGCAGAGCGGAAATGTACTGCGAGCTGACGTCGCCCTGCAGGGTAATCTCGCTACCGGTGAGCTCTCGGCCCGTTATGCGAAGGGGCGGAAAGCCCTCTTTTTCAGTATATTGAATGTCGGCTCCAAGACTTCTCAGCGCATCCACCAGAATGCGAATGGGCCGTTGGCGCATGCGTTGTGTGCCGGTGATGGTCACCCTGCCGGGTGTGATGGAGCGGTAGGCGGTGAGGAATCGCATGGCCGTTCCGGCGGCCTTGATGTCGATTGTGTCGTGAATCGAGAATATGGCCTCCACCATCACACGCGTGTCGTCGCAGTCAGAGAGGTTCAGCGGCAGCTCGTCGTTCCCGCTGAGGGCGTTCAGGACGAGTGCCCGGTTGCTGATACTCTTCGAAGCAGGCAGTGCCACCTGGGCACGAATAGCTCGTGGAGCTGATAGTGTAATCTGCATTTTCAGTCGGTCTGTTCAAATAAACGTTGCAAAATTACACAAAATTCAATAAAGTCACCCTTCGGGAGACCTCCTTTGTTGCGAGTTGCCGTCATTTGAGCCCACGAAGGACAAGATTTCTCGCCCTTAGAGAAGAAAATGCCATCTTCGGTAGGCGACGAATGGTCCTCATTGATAGGAAGTTCGAAAAAAGTAGAAAAATATATGCTCCAAAATTTGGTGGGTTCTCAAAGATAGTCTACTTTTGCATCCGCAATTCGGGGTGTAGCTCAGCCCGGTTAGAGTACTCGTCTGGGGGGCGAGTGGTCGCTGGTTCGAATCCAGTCACCCCGACCGGAAGAAAGGAGTCAAGTCAAAAGCTTGATCCCTTTTTCTTTTGCATCAATTCCAACGAAGATCTTCTATAAAATATCCTGAGTGACGAGAGAATATCAAATTCAATCGCAATTCCCATAATTCCTACAATTCAGAACGAACGACATAAAGACAATGCTTCTTTCCTAAAAAATACAAAAACAAGGCGAAATATAAATGCACGAAACCGGAATATAACATAAATATAACGTATCTTTGCCAACTCATAAAAGGGTCTCAACAAAACAGTTGACAGAAAAGAAAGAACATGAATCAAACAGAATCTTTAGTAGAAAAAATAAAAGAAGGGATACAGGAAAAGAAGGGCAAACGCATCGTCGTGGTCGACCTGACCGGTATTGACGACGCCATCTGCAAGTACTTCGTAATCTGTCAGGGCAACTCGCCCAGCCAAGTAATCGCCATCACTGACTCCATCAAGGAGTACGTTCGCAAGGAAATCCACGAGAAGCCCCAGGCCGTGGACGGACAAGGTAACGCCCAATGGGTGGCGATGGACTATGCGGACGTCATGGTGCACATCTTCCTGCCCGACGTGCGCGAGTTCTACGACCTCGAGCACCTCTGGGCCGACGCACAGTTAACCCCAATCCCCGACCTCGATTAAAAGACGAATTTATGGAACAAAAAAACAATCAGAAACCGAAAGCGAATATGCCAAAATTCAATCTCAACTGGCTTTATGCCGTCATCATCATCGGACTCCTCTCGGTCTACATCCTCAACAACGGTGACGCTGCACTGAAGAAGATAGACTTCACCGAGTTCAAGGACTATGTGGCGAAGGGCTACGTGAGCAAGGTAATCGCCTACAACGACAATACGGTGGACGTGTTCATCAAACCCGAATACGCCCGCGAGGTGTTCAAGCAAAACGCCGAGAAGGCCCTGCGCAATCCGGTGGTGACCATGCAGATAGGCTCCGTCGCCACACTCGACGCGTACCTCGACGAGTGCGAGAAGTCGACGAACGTTCCCCGCATCACACGCGACTACGGCGAGAAGAAAGACTACATGACCGCCCTCTTCTGGAACCTGCTGCCGTTCATCCTCATCATCTTCTTCTGGGTGTTCATGATGCGACGCATGGGCAACAGTGCCAGTGGCGGCGGCGGAGTGTTCAACGTGGGACGCTCCAAGGCGCAGCTGGTGGAGAAGAGCTCAATCAACCGCATCACCTTCAAGGACGTGGCCGGACAGGCCGAAGCCAAGCAAGAGGTGAAGGAGATTGTAGACTTTCTGAAGCATCCCGACAAATATACCGAACTGGGAGGAAAAATTCCCAAGGGCGCACTGCTGGTGGGTCCTCCGGGAACAGGTAAGACCCTGCTGGCCAAGGCCGTGGCAGGCGAGGCCAGCGTGCCCTTTTTCTCACTCTCCGGCTCGGACTTCGTGGAGATGTTCGTCGGGGTGGGAGCCTCACGTGTGCGCGACCTCTTCCGCCAAGCGAAGGAGAAAGCTCCCTGCATCATCTTCATCGACGAGATGGACGGATTCGGCACAAACAGCGGAATCATCATACTGGCAGCCACCAACCGCGCGGACATTCTGGACAAGGCCTTGCTGCGCGCCGGACGCTTCGACCGCCAGATTCACGTGGACCTGCCCGACCTGAACGAGCGCAAGGAAGTGTTCGCAGTTCACCTCCGCCCCATCAAGACCGACAAGACCGTGGACGTGGACCTGCTGGCACGCCAGACCCCGGGATTCTCCGGAGCCGACATTGCCAACGTCTGCAACGAGGCCGCCCTGATAGCCGCCCGCCACAAAAAGGAGTCCGTGGGCAAACAGGACTTCCTCGACGCCGTGGACCGCATCGTGGGCGGACTGGAGAAGAAAACGAAAGTGATGACGCAGGAAGAGAAGCACACCATTGCACTTCACGAAGCCGGTCACGCCACCCTCTCATGGTTCCTCGAACACGCCAACCCGCTGATAAAAGTCACCATCGTGCCCCGCGGCCGAGCCTTGGGTGCCGCATGGTACCTGCCCGAGGAGCGGCAGATAACTACTAAAGAGCAGATGCTCGATGAGATGTGCGCCACCCTGGGCGGACGAGCTGCCGAGGAGCTGTTCGTGGGCAAAATCTCCACCGGAGCAATGAACGACCTGGAGCGCGTGACGAAGCAGTCGTACGGCATGATTGCCTACGCCGGCATGAGTGACAAGTTGCCCAACCTCTGCTACTACAATATGGATGACAACTACTTCACAAAACCCTATAGCGACAGCACCGCCCAGTTGATTGACAGCGAGGTAAAACGCATGATACAGGAGCAGTACGACCGTGCCAAAGCCATCTTGAAAGAACATCAGGAAGGCCACAACAAGCTGGCCCAGCTGCTGATGGAGCGCGAGGTGATCTTCGCCGAGGATGTGGAGCAAATCTTCGGCAAACGACCCTGGGCTTCACGCTCCGAAGAGATTCTTGCCAACGACGATGCGAAAACATCCGACACAAAAGCCAAGCAGGAACCCACTGCGGAAAATGCTGAACAAGCGAACGTTACTGAGGATGAAGTCCTGGCAAATGCCGCGGAGAAATCCGGAGAATTGAAGACTGATGACGAGAAGGCTACTGAGAAGAAATCCGTTGCCGAACCTACCCTCTTCGATGAAACAACTGACGGAGAGAAAGCTGAGGACAAAGCAGCCGAGAGCAAACCCGCTGAACCTACGATCTTCGATGAGGATGCTGAAGGGGGAGATAATGTACCAGGCGAAGAAACGAACGCTGCCGACAAAAACGTCAGCGATACGGAAGCCGACGAAAAGTCTTCTGCGGCCCCTACTGCAAATACGAATGAGGAATCGGGACTTACTGACGAGGGAAACGTAACCGATGGCTCCTCTGCTGCCAAGGTTCCCGAAGAGGGAGTAGATGAGTCCTACGCGAGCGAGGAGGTCGCAGGCAACAAATCCGCTGACGAAGTCAAGGTCGAGGAAAGCTCCAGTGAACCAGCGGACCCCGCCGACACCGAAAGCACGGGAGCAGCCCTTTTCAGCTCTAAGACAGAGGAAGATACAACCACAGCCAGCACCGAGGAGGTGGTCGCTTCCGAGAAACCCGCCGAAGAGAAGACTGACGAAGTCGAGAAATCAACCGATGCTGCAAGTGCAGGACCTTCACTTTTCGACGTAGAAACTGGAGCCGAGAAGACCGACGAAACAGCAATGTCAACCGATGCTGCAAGTGCAGAACCTTCACTTTTCGACGAGAGCGCTGAAGATTTAAACGACTCCGAGGCCGAAGAGACTAAGGCTAGTGAGCCTAAGGTCATCGAAGCGTATACGCCCGAGCCTTTCGTGCTTCCGCATTGGACAGCTTGGCCCGAGGACGATGAATCCAAGGACAACGCCAATGAAGCAAAGAGACCTGCTGATTTATGGAAACAGTCAGACACCACAAAGTCGTCTGACAATGCGAAGTCTGCCGATGATACAAATGTCCGTGTAACGGTGACCGAGAACTCCATCGAGTGGAAATTTCCCGAAGAAAACGCTGCCGTAGAAGGCTCGGCAGAAGAATCCGATGAAGCAACTTCAGGCGAAGCCGAGACGACCAACATGAATGCCAGCGAGCCTTTCACTGACGAAGTCACTGCCGACGAGGCTTTTTGGGAAGTGATTACCGAGCAAGAGACGAATCTCACCGACGAAGAATCTGCTGAGGACAACATCCTTTGGAACGGAACCCTGTTCGAAGGAACCGACGAGAAAGACGAGGACGAAGCCAGATTCGCCGAAATGGCAGAGGCCATGGAGGAAGAAGCTAACGTGCCCGAACAAACCGAGGAAGCCTTTGGAGCGAACGTTACAGAAGAGAATGAAATAATCACCGAAGCAAAAGTTCCTGAGCAAGCTGAGGAAACAGCTGAAGCAACAAATCTTGCTGACGAAGAGACAAACAATGCTGAGGAATCATCCGAAATTGCCAGCGATAAGTCCTCCTACAACGAGTCTGCAGAAGAGCCCCTTCAAGGAACCATCGATTTTGGAACTTACGAGACGAAGCCTACCGACGAGACGAAGGACGCCGACGAGAAACCGACAGAGGCGAAGCCCGCTGAGGTGAAGTCTGCCGATTTACAAACCACCATCGATTGGGGATTCTTCGAGGATGAGATGAGTAACGAGACAGCAGACACTACGGAGAAGGCCTCTACGGAGAACCCGACAGCGGAAGCCACCAACACGACGACCGCCCCAGTGAAATCCTCTGAAGAAGATGCCGAGAAGTCCGTGAATCAGAAGATTGCCGATGGCGAAGCGGTGCAAGTGAACGAATAAAAAACAACCGATAATTAGACTATGACTAATCTTGTTCAAAGAAGCATCACCGGTGTACTCTTCGTAGCGGTCATTCTGTGTTGCACGATTCTCAGTCCCATCGCTTTCGGGACTTTGTTTGCCGTCATTACAGCCCTGGCCATACGTGAGTTTTGCAAATTGGTGAACAAGGACGATGAAATCAACGTGAGTCCACTCATCGCCATGACTGCCGGAGCATACTTGTTCTTCGCCTTCATGGGCTACGGCCTCCAGTTGTTCGACTTCTCGGTGTTTGTGCCCTACATCATCATCGTGATGTACGCCTTCATCCGCGAGCTCTACCTGAAGCAGAGTAAGCCGCTCAACGACTGGGCCTACACGATGATGAGCCAACTCTACATCGCCCTACCATTCTCGCTGCTCAACGTGCTGGCCTACAGCAACGCACAAGCGCCGTATGCACTGGTGGAATACAACGCCTCGTTCCCCTTGGCGGTGTTCATCTTCATTTGGCTGAACGACACAGGCGCCTACTGCGTGGGCAGCCTGCTTGGCAAACATAAACTATTTGAGCGCATCTCCCCTAAGAAGTCGTGGGAAGGCTCCATTGGCGGAGGCGTCTTCGCCTTGATTGCCGCCTGCATAATGTCACATTTCAACCCCTTCACCCCGCTGTGGGTATGGTTGGGATTCGCCCTCACCGTAGTCTTCTTCGGCACATGGGGCGACCTGATAGAGTCGCTGATGAAACGCCAGCTCGGAATCAAGGATTCGGGCAACATTCTCCCCGGCCACGGCGGATGGCTCGACCGCTTCGACAGCGCTCTTATGGCCATCCCTGCCTCTGTGGTTTACCTCTATCTGACAGGTCAAATCTAAGCGAACAAGCGGAACAGCCTCAGTAAACGTACGTTTACTCGGCGTTGACTAATTGACTGACAGACGATTTAAAGACGTACGTGAACAAGGTCTGATTACGTACATGAGCAGGGTGAGTAAACGTACGTGAATAAATCCTATAGCCGTACGTCTTCAAGTTTCCCTCTCTGCAACGAACAAATTCGGACTCTTTCGAGAGGTGATTTTCAGCGTTCAGTTAACGTCCAGTAAACAGCCAGTAAATGGTGAGTTAACGTACGTCCATGCAGTCGACAAGGGTTCTTGACCTCCATTCTCGAGCAGGCTATTCCTTTTCGATTAGCCCTTAAATCCGCAGCACATTGTTGTTAAATCAAGTTTTAAGTACCTGGGCAACAT
>CAVINS010000082.1:0-10219 GCA_963643925.1 Bacteroidaceae bacterium | reverse complement strand
ACCAACTAAAAATGACGACGTGAAGAAACGTGACAGAGTATCCCCAGGGGGCCCGAAACGCGACCAGCGTATGGCCTGCTATATGACTGAGGGCGAGATGCGGATTGTCGAACGGCATCTCGCCAAGTACAAGATTTCAAACAAGGGACGTTGGATGCGCGAGACATTGCTCGCCTTCATCTATCGGACCATGGAGAATGACTATCCTACATTGTTCAACGAAAGTGAGATGCGACGCTGATGGCTGACGACCAGTCCTACATGAAGCAGGCACTGTCGGAGGCTCGGCGCGCTGCCGACAGGGGCGAAGTGCCTGTTGGCGCTGTTGTGGTGTGCAAGGGAAACATCATTGCCCGTGCGCACAATCTCACCGAGACGTTGCACGATGTGACGGCTCATGCCGAGATGCAGGCCATCACCGCCGCAGCCAATGCGTTGGGAGGCAAATATCTGACCGACTGCACACTCTACGTCACCGTGGAGCCATGTGTGATGTGTGCCGGGGCCATCGGTTGGGCACAACTGGGCCGTGTGGTCTATGGTGCTGCCGATGACAAGCGGGGCTTCCGTCGGTTCGCACCGGATGCGCTCCATCCCAAGACTGAGGTGGTCTCTGGCGTAATGGCCGACGAAGCTGCTGCCCTGATGACGGAGTTCTTCCGTAAACGCAGATAATCCACGGCCGATAAATCCAAAATTGTCCATACCGACCGGCTTAACGGTAAAAAAGTATGGAGTTTTCATGCCATCCCAGGGATAGCTTCAGAGGTCCTATGGCCTTGGCCACTTGAGCATAAGGTCTCTGAAATGTACTTAGAAGCGGTTCACGCTTTTCACCTCGGGAATCTTCTTCAAATTGGCGCAGATGGTCTTCACATCGTTCACGTCGTGGACGTAGAGCTGAACCTGTCCATCGAAGATACCATCGTTGCTTTCGATGGTCAGCTTGTGGATGTTCACGCTCAGCTGCTGGGAGATGACCTGCGTTATCTGGTTGAGCACGCCGATGCCGTCGATGCCCTTGATGAGCAGGTTCACGGGGAAGAAGAGTGTCTTGTGCGTGTCCCAGTTGGCCGCAAGAAGGCGGTTGCCGTGGCTACTCTTCAGCTTGGCGGCAACGGGACACTGACGCTTGTGGATGACGATGTGGTTGCCGTCGTCGATGTAGCCCAGCACGTCGTCGCCCGGGATAGGCTTGCAACAGTCGGCTATGATGTAATTCTTCTTGATGGTCTCCTCGGTCAGCTGGATAGGTTTCTTGCGGTCAATGTTGCCGTCAGCCACCGGTTCGATGGTCTGTTCCTCGGCCTCCTTGTCCTTCTTGTTCTTGTTGAAGGGGAAGAGATATTTCTTCCACGTCTTGCTGGAGCCCTTGTCCTTCAGGGTGTTCTTGTCCTCCTCACCCAACACGATGTTATTCTGTCCGATGGCCACCAGCAGTTCCTCCTCGGTGTTCAGTTTGTGGAGTTGGCAGAGCTTGGCTATGTTGTCGGGCGACTTTTCCAGATCTTCCTTCTCGTAGAACTCGGTCAGCATCTCGTCGCCGGTTTTCTGTGCCAGACGCTGTTCCTTCTTGATGATGGCCAATATTTTCGCCTTCGCCTTGGCGGTGGAGACGAAGTTGACCCATGAGGGCTGTATGCGTTGTGCCTTTGAGGTGAGGATTTCCACTTGATCTCCACTCTCGAGTCGATGGCTAAGCGGCACTAGCTTGTGGTTCACCTTGGCGCCGATGCAGTGGCTGCCCAAGAAGGTGTGTATGGAGAATGCGAAGTCCAACGCTGTGGAGTTCTGCGGCATGGTCTTTATCTCGCCCTTCGGGGTGAAAACGAATATCTCCGATGCGAAGAGGTTGAGCTTGATGGTGTCCAACAGGTCCATGGCGTCCGGCTGCGGGTCGTCGAGTATCTCCTTGATGGTGTGGAGCCACTTTTCCAGCTCACCCTCGTCCTCGCTGCCGCCGCCCTCCTTGTATTTCCAGTGAGCGGCAAAGCCTTGCTCGGCTACGTCGTCCATGCGCTGGCTGCGTATCTGCACCTCTATCCACTGTCCGCGGTTGCTCATGAGGGTGATGTGGAGCGCCTGGTAGCCATTGGCTTTGGGGTGACTCACCCAGTCGCGAAGTCGGTCAGGGTGGGGCTTGTAGATTTTACAGATAGAGACGTAGATGTTGAAGCACTCGTTGAGTTCCTGCGCCGGGTCCTTCGGCTTGAAGATGATGCGCACGGCCAATATGTCGTAGATATCCTCGAAGGGGATGTGCTTGTTCTGCATCTTGCTCCAGATGGAGTAGGGCGACTTCACGCGCGCCTTTATATCATACTCGAGCCCCATCTTGTCGAGCTCGGTGCGGATGGGGTCGGTGAATTCCTTGAACAGCGTGTCGCGCTCCTGCTCGGTAGCGAGCAGCTTCTTCTCTATCTCGGCATACTCCTCGGGGTGCTCGTAGCGGAAGCTTAGGTCTTCGAGCTCGGTCTTTATCTGGTTCAATCCCAGACGGTTGGCCAGCGGGGCGTAGATGTAGAGCGTCTCACCGGCAATCTTGTATTGCTTGTTGGGCAACATGGAACCCAGGGTGCGCATGTTGTGGAGGCGGTCGGCTATCTTGATGAGGATGACGCGTATGTCGTCGGACATGGTGAGCAGCAGTTTCTTGAAGTTCTCAGCCTGCGCCGAGGCGCGGTCGCCGAAGATGCCGCCCGATATTTTGGTAAGTCCCTCCACAATCTGTGCAATCTTGGGACCGAAGATGTTCTTGATGTCGTCCACAGTGTAGTCCGTGTCCTCCACCACGTCGTGGAGCAGGGCGGAGCAGATGGAGGTGGAACCCAAACCGATTTCCACGCAGACGATGCGTGCCACGGCGATGGGGTGCATGATGTACGGTTCGCCTGAGCGTCGTTTCACTCCTTTGTGCGCTTGCTTGGCGAAGTTGAACGCTTTGGTGATGATCTCTACCTTCTTGCGGTGCTTGGTAGCCAAGTAGCAGTTGAGTAGCTCCTGAAAGGCGCTGTTGATCATCTCTTCGTCCTGCATCTCTTTCAGTTGCATGTCGTCCATATGCCTATCCTCCATATTAAAAAGTTGAACTTATTTTACTCGTATTGATTTGCCTGCTGTGATGCGTGTGTTTTTCATGCCATTGAGGCGTTGCAGCTGCTTCACTGTCACACCGTACTTCGACGCGATGGTGGAGAGGGTGTCGCCCCGCTTTACTTTATAATATTGTGCGTCCTTGCTCGGGGCGCTTTCGGTGGTAGCCTTTCTGGAAGAAGATGACTTCCTGTCGGAGGTCTGCTCCTTCACGGCCACTTGTCTGCGCTTGTTGAATAACTCGTCAGCGCGGTAATTGTAGATGGAGTCGCCCGAGTCGATGATGGCGTTGATTTCAGCCTCCGGCAGACGGAGTATGCTACCTGCCATGCTGTGACCGGGCACGATGTCCTTCTTGTATTGCGGGTTGAGGGCGCGAATCTCCTCCAAGGGAATGTTGCAGACCTCGGCTATCTGCTTGAAGTGGAGGTCGCGACTGATGTGTAGCGTGTCGGTATGTGCTGGCAGCGTGGCATCCATAGGGCAGATGTTGTGGTCGCAGTAGTAGGTCATGATGTAGTTGGCGGCGATGAAAGCGGGCACGTAGCCGCGTGTCTCGCGGGGCAGGTAGGGATAGATTTCCCAGTAGTCGGTGCTGCCTCCGGCGCGGTGGATGGCCTTGTTGATGTTGCCCGGTCCGCAGTTGTAGGCGGCAATCACTAGACTCCAGTCCTTGAAGATGTCGTAGAGGTCGCGCAGGTAGCGCGCGGCGGCGTAGGTCGACTTGATGGGGTCGCGGCGCTCATCCACCAGACTGTTCACCTCCAGCCCGTAGAGCTTGCCGGTCTTCAGCATAAACTGCCACAGACCGCTGGCTCCGGCGCGTGAGGTCACCTCAGGTTTCAGTGCCGACTCAATGATGGGCAGGTATTTCAACTCGTGGGGCAGATTGTAGGCATCGAGCGCTTCTTCGAACAGGGGGATGTAGAAGTTGCTCGAACCCAACATCAGTGCGACGGCCTTGCGCAATCGTCCGCTGTACATGTCGATACACTGGCGGACGATGTCGTTGTAGGGCATCTCGATGACACCGGGTATGCGCGACAGACGGTCTATGTAGACCGAGTCGGGGTATTCGGGGTTAACACTGCCGGGCTCGCAGTCGTTCATGGGTGCGAGGTAGTTCTTCGCGTGCCAGTCCTGCAGGAGCGTGTCTATTCCCAAAGTCATGTTTTCGGGCAAGAGGATTTCCTCGTCCTGTCCGTCCTTCTCGGTGTGGAGCACCACGTTGTTCTGTGCGGTGGCTTGCAGCGAGAGGAGGAGAATGAATGTTGATGTCAGAAGCGTTCTCATGCTATATGTTTTAAAATCTTATGCTACATTGTAATCCTACGGAGCCTTTTTTGCGGGTCCCGCTCTCTATCACGGTGGGCTCCACCCGGAGTCCCAAGTCCTTGGAGATGTCGAAGTTGGACAGCTCCGCATCCACGTAGGCGTCTATGACCGACAGCACATACACGCCGATGAAGCAGAAGATGCTCAGGTCGCGGTAGCGTCGGTAGAAGTCTTTCTTGTTCTTGAAGATGGTCTGGAAGCGCGACTCGTTGCCCGTCATGTTGTAGTTGGGCGGCAGGAAGTTCATGTAACTGTCTGTGGTGGGGTCATCGTCCATGAGGTCAAGATAGGCCTGCGAGTAGTCGGAGTACATCTGGTTGTTCCACGACAGGGCGTAGGCGCAGGCCACGAATCCTCCGTAGACAATGGGGAGTTTCCAGTACTTTCGGTTGTAGATTTGTCCGCCGCCGGGAATCACCAGGGCGAGCCATGTGGCTTTCTTGGGGTTCGGTATCCACTGCTTCTTCTCCTTGGTGGGGGCGCGCTGTATGGAGTCGCTCTTGGCCATCAGTTGTGCCGTGTCAATGGGAGCCTCCAACTGTTCCATGCGTTGCTGCTGTTCCAGTTGCTCCATCCGCTTGGTCTCCTCTTGAGCCAGACTGTCGCGTTGGGTGGGCGTGACGACACCCATCCTTCGCTTCAGTGCGTTGGGCACGGTGGTGGTGTCGGTATTCGCTTCTTGGGCCATCAACATCGTCGTTTGCACAAGTGCGATGAGCAGAAGGCACCAGAGTCGATATGTGTGTATAGAGTGTTTCAAGCCTTTGTGGGGTTAGTTTTGTTTAATCTTGTCCAGAATCTCCATGATGCGTTCCAGATCCTCTTCGTTGTTGAAGGAAATGCTGATTTTTCCTTTACCCTTGGCAGTGCAGGTGAGCTGCACCTTGGTTTTGAAGAAGTCGGACAGGTGGGTCTTCAGCAGGTTGAACTCCTCGGGTAGCTTCTTCTCTTTGGAGGTGATCTTCTTGCTGCCGCTCACCACCGCCTCGCCTTGGCTCAAGGCTTTCACCATTTCCTCTACCTTACGCACGGAGTAGCCGTGTTTCATGATTTCCTCGAAAACCTTTATCTGCGTCTGTGGATTGTCCAGCGTGAGCAGGGTGCGGGCGTGACCCATGTCTATTTCCTTGTTCTGTAAGGCCATCTGGATGGGCGCGGGTAGTTTCAGCAGACGCAGGTAGTTGGCGATGGTGGTGCGCTTCTTGCCCACGCGCTCGCTCAGCCGCTCCTGTGTGAGCTCGTACTGTTCGAGCAGATGTTGGTAGGCCAAAGCGATTTCCAGTGAGTTGAGGTCCTCGCGCTGGATGTTCTCGATGAGGGCCATTTCCATCACGTTCTCATCGTCCGCGGTGCGGATGTAGGCAGGAATGGACTTCAGCCCGGCCATCTGTGAGGCCCGGAAGCGTCGTTCACCGGCAATAATCTGGTACGTGTCGTCACTCATCTGTCGTAGCGTAATAGGCTGAATGATGCCGATTTCGGCGATGGAGTCTGCCAACTCACGCAGTGCTTCGGGGTCGAACTCCCGTCGCGGTTGGTTGGGGTTGACCGAGATTTTGTCGAGCTCTATCTCGTTGATGGAGGACGAGCCCTCCGTCTTTATGTCGTCCATGGCCATCAGGGCATCGAGGCCCCGGCCCAAGGCAAATTTCTTTTTCGCAGGCATAGTCTATTGTTTCTTGTTTCGTTTGATGATTTCTTTGGCCAGGCAGAGGTAGTTGACCGACCCTTTCGACTCCGCATCGTAGAGGATGACGGGGATCCCGTGGCTCGGAGCCTCGCTCAGCTTCACGTTGCGTTGGATGACGGTGTCGAACACCAGCTCCTGGAAGTGGCTCTTCACCTCCTCGTACACTTGATTGGCCGACCGCAGACGGGCGTCGAACATGGTCAGCAGGAAGCCTTCGATGTCCAGCCCCGGGTTCAGCTTCGACTTGATGATCTTGATGGTGTTGAGCAGCTTGCTGATGCCCTCGAGAGCGAAGTATTCGCACTGCACGGGAATGATGACCGAGTCGGCCGCTGTGAGCGAGTTCACTGTGATGAGTCCTAGCGACGGCGAGCAGTCGATGAGGATATAGTCGTAGTCGGCGCGCATAGGATCTAGCACGTTCTTCATCACTTTCTCGCGGTTGGACATCTGTATCATCTCTATCTCGGCTCCCACCAGGTCGATGTGCGATGGCACGATGTCCAGCCCCTCGATATCGGTGGTGAAAATGGCTTCTCTGAGGTCCGCTCCGCTAACCAGACAGTCGTAGATGGAGACATCGACATCTTTCAGGTTCACACCCAGTCCCGACGATGCATTGGACTGAGGGTCAGCGTCGATGACCAGCACTTTCTTTTCTAGCGTGGCCAGCGAGGCTGCCAGGTTGATTGTCGTTGTGGTCTTTCCCACGCCGCCTTTCTGGTTGGCTAATGCAATTATTTTTCCCATATATCAACTTCTTTGTTATAGGTTAATCAAGTCCTAAGGGATGCAAATATAGACAATTCTATTCAATCCAAAGCGTTTTTTTACTCGGACTTGCACAAGATTAAGATTTATTCCCATTCAACTACTTCTATTTCTTATGACCATGATGCGTGTGTATTTTCCATAATTTTGTATTTTTGTGCGGAAAAACTAGGGATACTTTACAAAGAACGATATGAAACGACCGCTTATACTTATTTCAAATGACGATGGCGTGACGGCCAAGGGCATCAATGAGTTGCTGACGATGGTGCGTCCGCTAGGTGACATTGTGGTGATGGCACCCGACTCACCCCGTTCCGGAGCCGCCTGTTCCATCACTTGCCACACGCCGGTGAGGTACAGTACCGTGCATCGCGAGGAAGGACTCGTAGTGTATAAGTGCACCGGCACTCCGGTGGACTGTGTGAAACTGGCTGCCGACGCGGTGCTGGGCCGCGAGCCCGACCTCATCATCGGGGGCATCAACCATGGCGACAATTCCGCCGTCAGCGTACACTACTCCGGCACGATGGGGGTGGTCATCGAGGGCTGCATCCGTGGTGTTCCATCCATAGGCTATTCGCTTTGCGACCATGCCGCCGATGCCGACTTCGGTCCTATTGGCCCCTATGTGGAGCGCATCACTCAGGAAGTGATTGCCCGTGGCTTGCCCTCCGGTGTTTGTCTGAACGTGAATTTCCCCAATATACCTGTGTATAAAGGTGTGCGCATCTGCCGCCAGACCCGCGGTCGTTGGTTTAACGAGTGGGAGCGTCGCACCCATCCCAATGGCGGCGACTACTTCTGGCTCACGGGCTCGTTCGACAACCGAGACGGGGCCGAGGACTCCGACAATTGGGCACTGGAGAATGGCTACGTGGCCATCACCCCCGTGCAGATTGACGAGACGGCCTACCGGATGATGGATGAGATGAAAAACTGGAATTTGGAGGCGTAAGAAAAATGAAATACTATTTGATTGTAGGGGAGGCATCGGGCGACCTGCATGCCTCCAACCTGATGAGAGCCTTGAAGACGGAAGATCCAGAGGCGGAGTTCCGCTTCTTCGGTGGCGACCTGATGACACGTGTCGGCGGCACCAGGGTGAAACACTACCGTGAGTTGGCCTACATGGGATTCATTCCTGTGCTGATGCACTTGCGCACCATCTTTGCTAACATGGAGCAGTGTAAGTTCGACATCGTCGAATGGTGCCCCGATGTGGTCATCTTGGTAGACTATCCCGGCTTCAACCTCTCCATTGCAAAGTTCGTCAGACGGCACGTGCACATCCCCGTCTACTACTACATCTCGCCCAAGATTTGGGCTTGGAAGGAGTACCGCATCAAGAACATTCGCCGCGATGTGGACGAACTGTTCTCCATCCTCCCTTTCGAGGTAGAGTTTTATGCTAAACATCATTATCCTATCCACTACGTGGGCAATCCCTGCGTGGATGCGGTGGACGGATTCCAGTCTACATACAAGAAGGACTTTCATCGGTTCGTTGCTGAGAATGGCCTATCGGACAAACCCATCATCGCCCTGTTGGCAGGCAGTCGCAAGCAGGAGATCAAGGATAACCTGCCGGATATGATAAAGGCAGCGTCCGCTTTCCCCGGCTATCAGCTGGTGTTGGCTGGAGCACCCGGCATCGAAACTTCATACTACAACCGCTTCCTACAGGGGACGGACGTGAAGCGGGTTGAGGCTCAGACCTATCCGTTGCTTTGCTACGCCAAGGCGGCTCTGGTGACCTCCGGCACGGCAACGTTGGAGACAGCGCTGTTCCGTGTGCCCCAGGTAGTTTGTTACCACACGCCAGTGGGCAAACTTATCTCCTTACTGCGCCGTCACGTCCTGAAGGTGAAGTTCATCTCGTTGGTGAACCTTATCGCCGGCAAGGAGGTGGTGCGTGAGTTGGTGGCCGACACCATGACTGTGGCGAACATGCAGCGCGAATTGGGCGTGTTGCTGAAGGGAACTGCACCGCAAGGGAAAGTGGAAAACAGCCCGAACCCGGGAAATATGGTCGAGGACTCACAAAAGGAGGTGGACCATGAAACCGGAAAACTCCAATCTAAGGATGAGCATCAGAATACCTCGGGTGAGAAGACGGAGCGTCAGCAGATGCTCGACGAGTACGACCGCATCATTGGCATCCTGGGCGAAGCCGGAGCGTCGGAGCGTGCAGCCCGCCAGATGGTGGAGTTGCTGAAGAAACGCAAGGGGACGGAGACGGATTAACGGTCTCTTGGATTTCCGCCCCGAGCGTTACAAGGGTTCTATACCTATTATATATTATAGACCTTAAGAATCAGCCTCCATCGGACGGGTTCTTTGGACAGAGTCGTTCAGAGGTCGAACGAAGTCGAATGGAGTGGGCCGAGAGAACTGTGGATATGAACTGATTATCTTTAGAAAACGGAAGGAGTGAAGTATGAAAGTGACATTATTACAAACAGATATTCGTTGGTGCGAGGCTGGACGCAATAGGACAGAGGCGGAACGGGTGATGAACGAGGCTGGGACGACCGACCTCTTCGTGTTGCCCGAGATGTTTTCCACCGGGTTCTGCCTGACTCCAGCGGAGATTGCCGAAGAGGCGGACGGTCCGACGTTCACGTGGATGAGGCGGCAGGCGGCTCAGCGCCAATGTGCCATTGCCGGCAGTGTGGCGGTGAGGGAAGGGGAGCGGTTCTTCAACCGGCTTTATTTTGTCTGTCCTGATGGGGTGGTGTTCCACTACGACAAACGCCACACCTTCACCTACGGAGGAGAATCGGCGACTTACACCGCGGGCACCCAGCGGGTGGTGGTACATTACCAAGGGTTTCGTATCCTGTTGCTCGTTTGCTACGACTTGCGTTTCCCCGTGTGGAGTCGCAACCGGGCAGACTACGACGCGGTCATCTGTGTGGCGAACTGGCCCACGTCGCGCATACGGGTTTGGGACACCCTGCTACGGGCGCGAGCTTTGGAGAACCAGTGTTACGTAATTGCTGTGAACCGTGTTGGCAACGATCCTTCCTGCCCGTACTGCGGCCATAGTGCTGTCATCGATGCTTATGGCAAAGACCGACTGCTTCTTGCCGATGAGGCACAGTACGCCTCGTGCACCCTGGAATTGGATTTGCTTCAATCTTTTCGCCAAAAGTTCGCTGTGCTCAATGATGCGGACGAATTCTCGCTTGACGCGGAATAGACGTAGCCCCAACTCTCGTCCTCACACTTATCGGAGGCCAGGTTTCTTTGCTAACCTCAAATCCGCACCCCCCCCCTAGTTTTCCCCCACGGTCCTGGCTCCATGGTGCAGACTTTGGCTTTTGT
>CAVINS010000081.1:0-10345 GCA_963643925.1 Bacteroidaceae bacterium | reverse complement strand
GAAATCAACGGAGAGAAGGTAGTATGATGAAAGCGTGGATTCATATCCGTACCATCTTAAATTCAAGTAACAAAAATCAAAAAAAGAAACAAATGAACAAGAATAACAGTCCATATTCTGCCGCCATAACAGGCGGAGGTTTCCTTTTCGAGGAGACCAAGATTCTGTTGCCTTTACTTATGGCAGAGAACAGTGAAGAGCTACTGCAGGAGGAGAAGGTCAACAACAATTTGCTACACATTAATACAGAAACGGCACGCGCAAGAAATATCGGCGAGATAAAGAGACGCTATCAGTCCATGCCTGCCTCTTTCTGGAATGATTTCAAGGACATGAGCGACACTGATAAGATGGTGGCTCTATTCTATGTCATCCTCAATACTTACAAGATTTGTTTCGACTTCCATGTCAACGTGACGATGCGCAGGTGGAACGGCATCTCCATGAGCATCGAAAAGGCAGACTTAATGATGGAGTTCAATGAAATCTCTGCAAGGGATGAATTTGTCGATTCATGGAGCGACAACACCAAGGGCAATGTGGCAAGCGCCTACCTCACCATTCTTAGAAAGGTAGGAATGCTTGACATAGACGGTCGTTTGCATCCACTCTCCTGTGACAACTACGGCTATTACCTGAAAAAAGGAGAGCCTTGGTTCTTGGAAGCCTGTCTTCTTCAGCCCTATGAAATTGAAAGAATTTATAATTTATAATTTACAATTTGTAATTTATAATTATGAGTGACAACGTGATACTGGATAAGAGCAAGGCTTTTGCTATTAGAATTATACGAATGTACCAGTGGCTAACGTCCGAAAAACGTGAGTATGTTCTATGCAAGCAATGTTTAAGGAGCGGCACCAGTATAGGCGCCAATATCCGTGAAGGCTTGAATTCTCAGAGTAAAGCAGAGTTTATAGCAAAGCTTCAGATTTCAATCAAGGAAGCAAACGAAACAATGTATTGGTTGGAACTTCTGTAAGAAACAGACTATATCACCAAAGAGATGTACGATAGTATTTATCCAGAGTGTGTAGAACTTTTCAAATTACTTACTGCATCATAAAAAGTACCAAAGCCAATTATAAATTATAAATTGTAAATTCCCATGACGATAAAGGAACTTGATGACAAACTGAATAGCCCCGGCTTCCAGGACACGGAGAACGGTGATTTGTTTTATAACTTCTTCATCTACCAGTACCCGGCAGAGAAGGAGTACGACATACGTCAGCAGATACAGGAGTTCAAGGCGAATCTCATTCGCCCGGTCAACTATGTGGATGTGCTGACGCTCAATCTGTTTGAGGAATTCTGCCAATTCCTTGACCAGAAAAAGTTCCTGCGCCATCCGTCGATGCTGAAATACCAATTAGAGAAGGAACAGAGTGACCCGTCGAAAGCGCAGAATGCACAAGACACACTGACACGCAATGCCCATTCACCGGAGTTTGTGCAGTACATCCATCAGCGTATTATCGACCATATCAGCATCAATGACAAATATCGTCGCCCATACGTGTTCTTGTATGGCATCGGCAGTATGTTTCCATATTTGAGGGTCAATGAGTTCCTGGCCTTGTATGAGGACTACAACGAGACGGGGAAATACAAGATTATCGTCTTCTATCCCGGTCATCGCGACCAGAACTCTTTCCGGTTGTTCGATACGCTGCCGGACAATCACACCTATCGTGCAACACTGCTGTTAAATTAAAAATTAAAATGAAGAATAACGTTGTTCTTGAGAAGAGCAAGGCTTTTGCCATTCGAATAGTACGGATGTACAAATGGCTGGCGAGTGAACAGAAGGAGTTCATTCTGAGCAAGCAGTGCTTACGCAGTGGAACAAGCATTGGTGCCAATATCAACGAGGGGGTAATGGCTGCAAGTAAGGCAGACTTTGTCAACAAACTAAGGATATCTCTTAAAGAGGCAAATGAAACTAAATATTGGCTTGAGCTGTTGCATGAACAGACTATCTGTCGGATGGGATGTACGATAGCATCTACCCCGACTGTCTTGAATTAATCAAACTTCTTGTAAGCACCATCAAAGTGTCCCAAGAAGCCCATTAAGCCAATTATTAATTATTAATTTTTAATTATTAATTACCATGAAACTAAGCGAACTATACAACAAGCCAATCAACCGTGCTGTCAACCCTGCCGTCAGTGCCACCAAGTTTGACCCCGAGACAGAACGGATAGAGATACAGGAATATGTGTTTACGGACGAGATTATCAACGGTCTCTTCCGCATTCTCGATGCCATCAAGAACAACCAACCCTACGACCATGTGGGCATCTGGATTGACGGCTACTACGGTTCCGGTAAGTCACACTTCCTGAAATATCTCGACTACTGTATCACGCCTTCTACCCGTGAGGATGCCGTCAGCCGATTGCTGGAGGCTGTGAAAGCCATCGACCCCCTCGACGAGAAGCACAACCTTACTTTCGACCGCGAAGAGTTAGTGTCTATTGCCAACTGGCTGAAGCGTGCTACGATCGATACCTGTATCTTTAACTTGGAAACGAGTTACGACAACTCCACCGACAAGAAGAAGGCGTTTCTTCATGTCTTCTGGAACGAGTTCAACGGTAAGCGCGGTTTCAACAAGTTTAATATTACCCTGGCACAAAACCTTGAAAAGCCTCTGCAGGAAAAGGGCGTCTTTGATGCCTTCAAGCAGCGCATCGCCGAGGGAGGCGGCAACTGGAACGACCCAGGCATGGCTGCCGACCTTATCGACAACGAACTCGACTGGGTGCTTGACATTGCCAAAGAGCTGGCACCGACACTCTCCGTCGACAGCATCCGTGAGCGTATCATCCGCCGCGACACCAACATGAGCATCGACCGTTTTGGTATGGAGTTGGCTTCGTACCTGAAGGACAAAGGCGACGACTACCGCCTTATCTTCCTTGCCGATGAGGTGAGCCAGTTTATCAACAAGGAGCGCGACCGCTACCTCAATCTGCAGGAAATCATAACCAAACTCTCTGAGGCTTGCGACAACAAGGTGTGGGTGGCATGTACCGCCCAGCAAGACCTCTCTGAGATTATGGACGACTGCCATATCGTCGAGGAGAAGGACAAGGAGGGAAAGATCAAGGGCCGCTTCGAGGTAAAGGTGTCGCTCAAGGGCACACAGCCCGAGGTCATCACCCAAAAGCGTATTCTCGACAAGAAGGAAGAGGTAAAGCCGGCATTGGCTTCGCTCTACAACAAACACAAGGCCGGCTTCGACCTGCAGTTCAAACTGCCCAACACCTACAACAGTTACGATACGGAGGACGACTTCGTGGCCTACTACCCATTTGTGCCTTATCAGTTCCGCCTCATAATGCAGGTGTTCAACTCGTTCCTCAACCTGGGCTATGTGGCCAAGGAGGTGAAGGGCAACGAGCGAAGCATCATCAAGGTGATCCACTCCACAGCCAAGGCGAATGCCGACGCCGAGACGGGCAAGTTTGTCTCCTTCGACGAGCTCTACAACAACATGTTCGAGGAAGGTCTTCAGGCTCGCGGACAAAAGGCTGTGGATAACGCCCTGCGCATGGCACGCACCTACCAGACTGACAAACCCGAGAAGACTCGCCTTGCCATCCGTGTGGCCAACGTACTCTTCATGGTGTGCAACATCTCGCAGACCGACCAGCTCAACTTCCCTGCCACGGTAGACAATGTCACCTCACTTCTCGTCAACGACATGGAGACACCGCGCCTCACTATAAAGAACGAGGTGGAGAAAATCATCGAGTTCCTGTGCGACAACAACATCATCCGTCGCGAACAGGGCAAACAGGGAGCCCCAGACACCTTTACCTTCTACAGCGAGGAGGAGATGAAAGTGGCACAGCTCATACAGAGCCAGGTGGTGGACAACAACACGCAAGCGGAGCAACTGAAGGAAATTTTCAACAAATACATCACCGCCCTGAAGAACAAGGAGCAGTACCATACGCGCTCCTTCTCCGTGGGTCTCACCATCAAGCAGCGCACCTTCCTCAGCAACAATCCCGACGTGCAGGTGGAGTTTATGATGGATGCCGACTACGACACCGCCGAGCAACTGGCACTGCAGAACAGCAATCGGAACCGCATGGTCTACTATGTCGGTCCGCAGTACCGCGACAACAAGCGCCTCTACAATGCCTTCTACTGGTATTGCCAAGCGTGCCGCTATATGGCCACCCCTGCCACCAGCGATGACAATGCCAACACGCGCAAGGAGTTTGCCAAACGCGCCGAAGAACTCTACAACGGACTCATCAAGAAGGAGTTTGAAAAGATTCTCGACTCCTGTCCAGTGGTTTCCGGTTTCTACGTAATCGACGAAGCGGAACTGGGACAGAAGCGTGGTAACGACCGCTACCGGGCAGCTATGGACAAGCATCTGTCGGGCATTTACACCAAGGCTGGTCTTGTTGACACCCCGAGTGTCCCTCGCACTACCGAGCAGCTGAAGAGGGCCATTCTGCGCAACATCAACCCAGGCGACTACGATGGACCGAATGCCGAACTCACCGATGCCGAGCATGAGGTGGAGATATATCTCAACAAGCAGCCCCAAGAGGTGAACGTGTCCAACGTGCTTGCCAAGTTCGCCAAAGATCCTTATGGTTGGGACAACATCTGCACGCTCTACGTCATCAACGAGCTGGTGCGCCGCCACAACCGCGACTATTCTTATGCCAACAACCCCAACGTGGAAACCGCGACTGTGGCCAATCGCCTTGTGTCGGAGAGCAACAAGTTCACGCTCCGTCAGGCGCAGGTCATCTCACCGCAGGTCATCCAGAACTTCATTGCTGCCTGGAAGGAAATCTTCGGCATCTCTGCAGCCCCTGCCACCACCGACAGCACCCAACTGTTCCGTGCCTGCCGTGATGCGGATAGCGACCGCAGTCTGGCCCATTTCATCGGGGACTACAAGAACATCGAGCAGCAGATAGCGACTTATCCGTTCTGCGAACCCATCCGCAAGGCCATCACGCTCTTTGAGGAATGGCTCAGTGAGCGCGACCCGCTGAAGTTCTTCCAGCTTGTCACCGCAGCCAAGGATGAGGGCAAGACACTCATCGACCGGTGCAAGGAGGTGGGGCAGTTCACCCACGACCAGCTGGGCACCTATCAGCAGCTCCTGCAGTTCAATGCCGACAACCAGTACAACTTCCCATTTGTCCCCGAGCCTTTGCAGGAAGCAGTGACGGATTTCAGCAAGATAAAGGACGACCCGTGGCCAATAGCCGATCTGCGCAGTTACATCAAATTGCAGCGCCAGCTGGCCGGAGCACTCGATGGCGTGCGCGAGCAAATGCGCGACAAGATTCGTACTGCCTACAATGATATGTTCGACTATCTGAAGCAGGTGGCTGAGAAACAAGGTGTGCCTGTAACTGTGCTTGCTGACCGCGATGCCACCATCCGCGTCAAGACCACGCCAACCAACATCCTCGTGCTTCAGAACAACATTGACACCGACTCGTTCTATCAGGAGCAGGTAGGCAGGATTATGTCTTACGATCCGCCAAAGCCACCCACCGGCAACGGAGCCGGCAATTCTGAACCGCCATTACCAGGCAAACGTATCCGTCAGGCTTCGCTTCAGACCAAGACCAAGCTGCCGATCACCAATGCGGAAGACATAGATCACTATCTGGAAGGACTGCGCCAGCAACTCGAACGGTTGCTTGTCGACCAGGACGGGGTGATGATCATCAAGTAATCTATAATGTATAATGAACAATTATGAAACTAAATAAAATACACATCCATAACTTCAAATGTTATGACGACTTGACGATAGAAGATCTTCATCCGAGAATGAATATCTTGATTGGTAACAACGGCACAGGTAAGAGCTCGTTGTTGGAAGCGATACGTGTACTCATAGGTTCCATATATTTGAAGTATGACAAGTACGAGAATAAGATAACTGTCCCAGGCATCACCGATGATGATGTGCGCCTACAATATGTCAACAAGAGTCTAGAACCGATTCTGCCATGCTATGTCTATGCAGAAGCAGACGTTGACCGTTTTGATAAAAGCCGCACTGAAAGCAATATTGGAAAAACGATTAGCTGGAAGCGTAACGTTGAAACCAAAGGTGGCAGAACTCAATATAAAGAAGCGAAAGAGATTCTTGAACATTCCAAAGACATACAACAAGCCGTAAGGGAAGGCATGCTGTGCGACATTCCGTTGATAGCATTTTTCTCTACCGACCGCTATAAGAAAGAAAGAAAAGATACTGATGTCAAGGCTTCCGGAAGCAGAATGCAAGGATATTTCAATGCCCTTGATACCACCACAAACATCAAGTTCTTTCTTGACTTGTTTTATACCGAGACACTTGACGAGATGCAGAATGAGTCGGAGTCTGAATTGTTGCAGGCTGTATATGCTGCAGTAAAGGAGTGTCTACACTGCAATTCTCTCAAGTGCCTCCTCAAGCAGAAAGAACTTATGGTTGGCTATGAAAACGAATCGCCACTGCCCTTCCACATGCTGTCTGACGGTGTGCGCAGCACATTGGCAATGGTGATGGAACTCGCTTTCAGATGTTATCTGCTCAACCCACACTTGGGTGTTGAGGCACCTAAGCATACTAAGGGAGTGGTGCTTATTGATGAAGTTGATTTGCATTTACATCCTTCATGGCAAACACACATTCTCAACGATATGCGCAGGGCTTTCCCACAACTGCAGTTTATCGTCACGACGCATGCACCGCTCGTTATCAGCCAGATAGAGGACTGTAGTATCTTCAGCATCTCTGACCGGGAAATATATAATTTCCCCAATCAGAACGGAAGACCAGTGGACTACATCGTTGAGCAAATGGGAGTAGACTACGCCACGCCGGAAACAAAAGAGATGTTGGCTTCCTACTTCGGACTGATTGAGGCAGGAGAAGGCAAGTCCTACCCTGCTCTTGCGATGCGCAAAAAATTACAGGAACTGCTTGGAGAAAGTCATGCAGAACTGAAACGTGCTGACATGCTCTTAACCTTTTTCTAAACTGGCTGACTAATGAGGTACATTAAAAAACAAGATACTGAGCCTGCTTGTTTGTCTGAATACAAAGAAGAATGCAGAAATTGTGGAGTTGAAGAGCCCTTCTTGTACAAGGACTTTAACAACACCGGGAATTTAAGGCATGTGCTTTGCCTTGAACAGCATAACGTCTGCTGCTATTGCCAAAGACCGCTTAAGGGCTCTCGCATTGAGCACTCGTATCCTGAACATGGTCCTGACCAACAAAAGAGTGAACAACTGCAATTGGACTACTCAAATCTCTTCGCTGCATGTATAGACTCGCAAGGAAACTCTACAAATTTGCAGTATTGTGACGTGGCAAAGGGCAATAAGGTGATACGGGAGTTTATAAAAGAGGAGAAATGTCAAACATACTTTCGTTACCTTTCTACTGGTGAGATTATACCGAATGGCCGGTTTCATACATTGAGGGAATATGAAGAGTCGGAGGAGTTGACGGATGATGAAGAGGATGCACTTGGTGCAATCAGGGTTCTTAATCTCAATTGCAAGACGTTGGTAGAGGACAGAAAATGTTGTTTGACGGAGTTGTTAAGGATATTGACAGAACGCAGCAAAGAGAAGTGGCGTCAGCAGATAGACCGTTGGCTTTCTGCAGAAACATTTCCGCCCTATATTGAGCTAAGGCTCCAATTCTTAAACAGATACCTCAGCACCAATTATTAATTATTAATTTTTAATTATAAAAATCGTGGACACCAACAGAATCAAACGCTTCGCTACTGAAGCTCGAAATATACTAAAGGCTGGCATCGCTGCCAAGATTACCTCGCTGGGCTTCGACCGGAAGGGCAATGTGCCGGAGCAACTGCGCCCCACGCTCATGCAGGGCGGATCGCTCTGGAACGGTCAGTTGCAGACGGAAGGCTTCTATCATCAGTGGATGTCGCTCTATCAGCGCATCCAGCAGATTGGCATCAAGGATGTGTATGAGGAGGCTGCCTACACGTGGTTCAACCGCCTCTGCGCCATCCGCATCCTGCAGAAGAACGACCTCTGCCAGCCCGTGTTGGCTTATGCCGACGCCGCCCGCACCCCCATCATCGTGGATGAAGCCCGACAGGGGCATCTGCCGCCAATGAAGGAGGAGGAACGCGTGCGCCTCGTTACACTGCTCGACGACGACACGAAGGTGACGGAGCAGTTTGCCGTGCTCATCACGGCGTGGTGCCACGACAACCCCATCATCGACGGTTGCTTCGGAGCCATTGCCGACTATACCGCCCTGCTGCTGCCCAACAACATCCTGGTGGAGGGTGGCTTTGTGGACTTGCTCAACCATACCGAGTTTATCACCGACGACGATTTCCGTTCGCCGGAGCTTATCGGTTGGCTCTATCAGTTCTACATCTCCGAGCGCAAGGACGAGGTGTTTGCCAAGAAGGGCAAGTTCGAGGCCGACGAGATTCCTGCCGCCACACAGATCTTCACGCCCAACTGGATTGTGAAGTACATGGTGCAGAACACCGTGGGCCGCATCTATCTCGACAACAACCCCTACGAGACGCAGCTGCAGAAGAAATGGCAGTATCTTGTGACTGCGGATAAGAATACGGATTGTTCTGATATCACTGATTCTGTAAGTTCAGACAAATCAGACAAATCCGTATTCACAAACAAGATTACGGATCGTTCTGATATCACTGATTCTGTAAATTCAGATAAATCAGAGAAATCCGTATTCTATTCCGAGCTGGAGGAACTCAAGGTGGCTGACCTTGCCTGCGGTTCCGGCCATATCCTCAACGAGTGTTTCGACCTGCTCTACGACCTCTACATCGCCGAGGGCTACAGCCGTTCGGAAGCCATCACAAACATCTTCCGGCACAACCTCACGGGCATCGACCTCGACCCACGCGCCAAGCAGTTGGCTACGTTTGCCCTGCTGCTGAAGGCGTGCCAGAAGGATGCGTCGTTTGCTGCGGCGAAGTGTATGCCGAATGTGCTCACCATGCCCAAGCCATGGGATGAGGAGAAGTATGGCAGCATCGATGACTTTCTGTCTTATTTCTTCCAGGACCAACTCACTAAGGAGGGTGCGGAAGAGATGACGGAGGCTTTCGACCTCTTGCGTGATGCCGACTCGTTGGGTTCTATCATGAAGTTCAACCTGTCGGACACCACCCGTCTCGCCATCAAGCAAGCATTGGACTATTGGAGCAACGAGACGTTGCGCAACGAAGTCATCGCGGCGTATCTGCCGGCAATGAGACTGATATATGCGCTCACGGAGAAGTATCATGCCCTCGTGATGAACCCGCCGTATATGGGCGGCGGCAACATGAACGCTGTGCTGAGCAAGTATGTGAAGGATAATTATGCGGAGGGGAAGGCAGACCTTGCAACTGTCTTTGTGCAGATGTCAAGTCAGCGTACCACAACAAACGGAATGTATGCCTTTATCATACCGCCATCGTGGATGTTCTTGAGTGCCTTCGAGAGTTTGCGCAAGAATATTGTTGAGAATCAGAGCATCGAGTCATTGCTCCACTTGAGCCGTGGTGTGTTTGGTGCCGACTTTGGCGCTTCGTCTGCAGTTATTAAGAATGCCAAGCAGCAGAATGCTCGAGGAACATACTTCCGTCTTGTAGAGCGCACCTTCCAAGAGTTTGACCAAAAGCATCTCCGTATGCTCTTTGAGCAGACTTTGGCTGACCATGATTTCAAGTACCGTTTCAAGGATTATAGTAAAGACGCAGAATCTTTGCCTTCTTCTTCCGACGGCAACAAGATATTCTACCCTAACGTTCCGCAGAAGAATTTCGAGAAAATTCCGGGGATGCCGTTGGGGTATTGGGTGAGTGAGAAAATGATAGAGCATTTTTCCGAAGATTTGCACGTGTCAGCAATTTGCAAGCCTGCCTCTGGATTATCTACGACAGACGATCAACGGTTTTTAAGATTATGGCATGAGATTTCGGTTCAAAATTCCTGTTTCTATAATAGGTATGATGAACAATTAAATAATAACAAGTGGGTTCCCATTACCAAAGGCGGCGGATTTAGAAAATGGTATGGGAATATGGAATATGTTGTAAATTGGTTAAATAATGGTTGGGAATTAAAAAATGATTCGAATGCTGTATTAAGAAATTCCTCATTATACTTTTCTAGCTGTGGATACTCTTGGTGCGAAGTTGCAACTGGAAAGCCAAGTTTCAGATATGTCTCACCTAACTGGCTTTTCAATAATAAAGGGCCTGTTTGTATTCCTAACAACAAGGAAGAAAATAATATATTATGCGGTTATCTCAATTCGGTAGTTGCATTAAAA
>CAVINS010000080.1:7527-10364 GCA_963643925.1 Bacteroidaceae bacterium | reverse complement strand
TCTCCAAGGAGCGTGCTACAGGTTCGTTTGGTGTTATCAATGCAGAGAAACTGGAAAACAAACTTCAGCCGGACCTGAAGTCCTTGTTGGAAGGCCAGGCTGCCGGTGTCGTATTGGACAAGGACGGCAACATCGAGATCCGTGGTGTCTCTACGTTCTCTGCCGAGAAGACTCCTCTGATTGTGGTGGACGGATTCCCCGCTGAGGTTACACTCGATGACCTCAATCCAGAGAATATTGAGCACATCACAGTCCTTAAAGATGGTGTCGCCGCTTCTATCTACGGTTCTCGTGCCGCCAACGGTGTGATTGTTGTGGAAACTAAGAGCGGTAAGGCCGGTAAGACGAGAATCTCCTACAAGGGTGTGTTCAGTGTAGTACCTAAACCTAATTTGAACGACCTGCATAAAGCATCCACCTCTGACTACATCGATGCGGAGATTGAACTCTTCAACCAAGAACCGGACAGCTATTCCACAATGAGCAAATATCCTGTGGGTCAGGTGACCAGCTTGCTGATGAAGGTGCGCGATGGTCAACTCACACAGGCTGAGGCCGACTCACAGATCAACCAGTTGCGTCAGGTGAACGGCTTGAAGCAGGTGGAGAAATACATGTTACGCAACAAGTTGAGCACACAGCACAACGTCTCATTGTCCGGTGGTACAGAGACTAACCATTACAACCTCGCATTGAACTTCTATGATGCTCGCGA
The DNA here is from genome assembly GCA_963643925.1 of Bacteroidaceae bacterium. GTDB lineage: Bacteria > Bacteroidota > Bacteroidia > Bacteroidales > Bacteroidaceae > Phocaeicola_A. Next base: position 9,649 of record CAVINS010000080.1, on the reverse strand, counting down.
GCACTTCTTGAACACCTCGGAGAACAAACTGTTGATTGACTTTAAGAACCAATGGAAACCTTACAAATTCTTGACCATTGAAACTGCAGCCAATGTGAACTACAACAAGAGCAAGGCTCCTACTTCATCGGAGGAGACATTCTGGACTTACTATGAGACAACTTACATCAAACCTTACACAAGTATCGTTGATGAGAATGGCAATGCTACGAATGTTTGGGGTGTGCCTGAGTATAAGATCAACAAATACGAGTCTACTCCGGGCATGAAGGATTACAACTACAATCCTATCGAGGACCTCTATTTGGATAGCTACAAAACTACGAACTTCAATGTCCGCTTGAGCGGTAAGGTTCGTTTCGACATTTGGCAAGGCTTGAACTTGGAAGTCGGCGGTAACTGGCAACGTGGCAATACGCTGTACAAACAGGTTAGAGACGGAAACAGTTTCTTCTCGCGCACCATGTACAACGACTGTACCTCCGTTTCCAATACAGCAGACCACTATTTCCCCGACGGATCGCTTGTAAATGAGAAACGTAACATCAACCAAAACTGGACGGTCAGAACACAGCTAAACTTTCGCCACGATTTTGGTGGCGAGAAACACCGTGTGACCGCTTTGGTCGGTAATGAAGTGCGTCGCCAGACCTATGATAACAACACGATGGAGACCCGTGTAGGATACAACTCTGTTGCAGGTTCTTTCGTTCCCATCAACATCAAGGACTTCAATGCCGGCAAGTACAATTCTGACATGTTGATGCAGGGCACACGTCTGCTCCGTAAACTTGATACGGGTAGCTATTCGTACCGCGACAACCGCTTTGTATCTTGGTATGGCAACGGCTCTTACGAGTATGACAACCGCTTCCTCGTGAGTGGTAGTATCCGTTTGGACTTGACCAACTTCTTTGGGACGGACTCGAAATACCGTTATAAACCGTTGTGGTCTGTGGGTGGTACATACAAATTGAGCAACGAGAAGTTCTTCGATGTCTCTTGGATCGACCGTTTGTATGTGCGCGCATCCTATGGTGTCAACGGTAACATCTCATTGAGCGAAGGTCCGTTCCTGATTTTGTCTGCCGGATCGTACAACGATACGACCGGAGGAGTTTCCTATAGCGTGGCATCTCCTCCTAACAACCAGTTGCGTTGGGAGAAGACAGCGACGACAAACTTTGGTTTGGATTTCTCTTTCTTGAAGAGCCGCCTCAACTTGAGCATCGACTACTACCATAAGAAGAGTACCGACTTGTTGGCAAAAGACGCTATCGATGCCACAACAGGTTTCACCTCGTTGACAAAGAACGTTGGAGCCATCACGAACGATGGTGTGGATGTCACTATCGATGCTACCCCCATCCGCAACAAGGATTTCTCATGGAACGTAGTGTACAACGTGGGTTACAACCATAACAAGGTCAACACCTACAACGTGACCCGTAACTATGCCGGTAACTATGCCGATGCTCCGGCCATCAATGTAGCAGGCTATCCTGCCGATGGTTTGTGGGGATACCGTTTTGCCGGACTCAATGAGCTGGGTGAGACGCAGGTGTACGATGCGAACGACAATATTATCCAACCGGGTAACGCAACGACGGCCGATGTGGTTTATCTGGGTTCTACCCGTCCTAAATTTGATATGTCGTTGACCAACCGTTTCCGTTACAAAGACTGGGAGCTGTCATTCATGTTCATTGCAAAGTTGGGACACAAGTATCGTAAGGATTGCTTTAGTGGATCAAACATCCAGAACCGTCACGTATCCGAGCGTTGGAAACAACCGGGCGACGAGAAGACGACTATCTATCCTGCCCTGCAGTCATGGAATATGGATATGTTCTATTTCCCGTTCATTGATAAGTTGGTGGGTGATGCAAGTTATATGAAGTTGCGTGATTTGACTCTTACGTACAATGTGCCGGCAAGATGGACCAAGCTGATTAGCATGAGTGACGCAAAGGTATACTTCCAGGCCAGAAACCTCTTTACAGTAACCACCAGCGGTTGCGACATCGACCCGGAAACAGCTGAGTTGAATTTGACAGGAGGTACGGGAACCTATACCGAACAAGGTTACACTTCGTTGCCGTTGCCGACTGAGTTCTATTTT
>CAVINS010000080.1:6337-7517 GCA_963643925.1 Bacteroidaceae bacterium | reverse complement strand
TCCCAACATAGACAGATATGCTGCATATATCTACTACAAGCCTTTTGAGAATCCGACTTCTGTCTCCTGGAACTGGGAGTATGGTATCTACAAAGCCACCGGTATTTTCAACAATGTCATTGATGGCATCGAAGACCTGAGCTCTGGAGATACCGAGTATGCCAAAGGCGTCATCGCACAGGCAAAAGCCGGGCGTGCATGGTCATACTTGGTAGCTGGTCTGGGCTATGGTCCTATGTACGATCCCAACGGCACAAACGACACCAAGACGATTCCGTACAGAACTTCATCCAGTCCTGCGGTTGCCAATCCTCAATTGTCGACTGTTGCCGAGCTCTTCAGCTTGTTGAAGGAAGACTTGGATTATGCTGTTGAGAATGCTCCCGTGAGCGTAGGTAACCCATGCCGCGCCAACAAAGCTGCGGCTTACGCCTTGCGTGCCCTCTACTGGATGTATGCCCGCAACTGGACTGAAATGTACAATGATGCCAACGAGGCATGGAAACTCTCCGTCGAGGCAAAGGGTGGGGTAGACAAGTTGTTCTATAACTACAACGACTTCTACTATTTGAGCGATGCCAGTGCATCTCCGCGTCCGGGTGAAGATGTAGAGTATTATCTGCAGTTGAAATACCGTGATGGAGATACCGATTTCGACAAGTCTTATAGCCGTGAGCATCTCTTCTACCGTAAAACGGCTTACGCTATCGAAGACGCTTATCCTTCTGACGAGTTTATTGCTTTGTTCAATCCGAATACCGACCTTCGTTACCAGCTCTTCATGCTGAAAAAGGTGGGCTACAGTACCACCACCGGTGGCGTAACTTACGCAGACGGTTTGAAACAGAATTACTATCGTGGAAACAAAACGATGGAGAACCAAGGTATATCTTACCCTGAACTGTTGCTCATGCGGGCCGAGGCACAAGCACGTAACCACCAGCCGAGCGGCGCTTTGTCCGATTTGAACCTGTTCCGCAAGTATCGTTACAGCGACTCCAACACAGACTTGGCCGGAGGCTCTTCCATGAGCGAAGACCAACTGTTGGAAGAAATCCTCAAAGAACGTCGTCGTGAGTTGCCTATGGGTAGTTTCCAACGCATTTTCGACCTGCGCCGTTATCTGCTCGATACGGGCAAACCTTGGCGTAAGGACCAGATTACTCACACGATTGGTTCG
>CAVINS010000080.1:2635-6327 GCA_963643925.1 Bacteroidaceae bacterium | reverse complement strand
CTACTCTTCTGTTGTGTCCGACGAAAACTTCACTATGACGATCAAGAACACTTACATCCGTTATAACCCGCAATGGGGACTTACCGAATGGGAAGGAACATACGATCCTAAAAGTGCAGAATAAATAAATTATAAGGTCTGGGGAGTTTCTGTTTCTCTTGAGTTTATCAGGAGAAACAGAAGCTCCCCTCCTTTTTTCTGCGAACTCAAAATTGAAAGACCCTATGAGACTCAAGACTCTATTTGTTTTCCTCTTTGTCTGTGTGGCTTCTGCCTTAGCCCAATACACTATCCGGATTAAGGGTATGGTGAAGTTCATCGAAGACAATTTAAAGATTACAGCCTATCAGAATGAAGGCTTCTATCGGAAGAATCTTTCCGAGACGACCGTCAATTCCAAGGATCAAACTTACTCGCTCACGGTAAATGTTGAGAGGCCTTGCAGCATCTCTGTCGGCTGCGGCACGTGGCAGTCTGTCGACGTGTGGGCGGAGGACGAGGACCTGGAGATTGACTTCCGTGGAGTGGACACCGCTAAGGTGAAAGTGAAGAATCCACCTTTTGTCTACATCAAAGGCGGCAAGAAGAATGCGGTGATGAACCTGCTCAATTACGAGACATACCGTAATTATCAGAACATGATTGCCATCGCGCAAGCGGCCCATAAGATTCCTCTCGATGATACCCAGGTGAAGCAACAACTATCCTCTGAGTTATACGAAATGAGCAGTGTGAACTACACGGACCATATCCGCTACGTCGCCACTCACTATGCGGAGCTCAGCAGCGTGATGGCTGCCGTGTCAAGACTGAAACCTGCGAGAGACTCCCTGCTTATCGAGCAGACACTTTCCACCATGGAGTCTCATAATCCAGGAACCACGCTGGCAAGCGATTATCGGGCTGCTGCCAAAGCAAAGCGGGAACAGCAGAACCGCATGAAGGTCGGCAAGCCGGCTCCTGAATTCTCCATACCTGATGCCGCTGGTAAGCTGCACTCCCTAAAGGAGTTTAAGGGGAAGGTTGTGGTACTCGACTTTTGGGCAAGTTGGTGTGGACCTTGTAGACAAGAGATACCTAATATGAAGAAATACTACGAGGAGTTCAGGGAACAAGACGTGGCATTCGTCAGCATCTCAATAGACGAAAAACGTGCGGCATGGGAGAAAGCCATGCAGGAAGAAAATATGCCGTGGTTGCAGTTGTTGGCCCCCAATGGTGGCAAAGAGGTTATGGACAGCTACCAGTTCCGGGGTATCCCCTTCATCTTGGTTGTGGACAAGGATGGGAATATCTACAAGAAATATGTGAGAGGCGAAGTCATCCGCAACACGGTAAACGATGCATTGGCTGGTAAAAAGTGAGAACCGTCCAACCCGAAAGTTTCCGTAGCGCTGGGCTTTTAGATGTAATGGACGCTGGGCATCCCTTTTGTCCTCTGATTTCAGAAGGCGAAAGAGATGCCCAGTGTTATTTCTCTTGGACGCAGGTTGTACCAATAGACACTACTCGTCATATCCGATAGCAGAAGCCGTTGGTAGGTGTTTCGATTGAAAATATTGCGTACCGCAAGTTTTACATCCACGTATTTGCTTGTTCGTTCTACGCTGAAGTCTGCGAAGTAGGTCTTTCCGCTGCCGGAATTGTTGTAGTAGAGCTCATTGTCCCATGTGACTTGCAAATTCTGCTTGGGGAAGACATTAAAAGAGACCTTGTGACTCCATCGGCTTGAGGATGAATTCGTGAACCTAGAATGGAGCCTGTCGTATTGATAGTCAGATTTCCAGTCCATCGAAAGATGCCGGCAAGGTTGTATACCAATGCTCAGCCTAGCTGAGGCTATATCCGAATGCACTTTCGTCATTTCCCCTTGTATCTTCTGCTCGGAAGCGCTTGATGTATAAGAACAGAAAACCGACACTGTGCTTTTCCAGAACGAAAACGTCTTGGTATGGTTCATGCTTACATTCCACAGATTGGAACGATTGGGTAGGATTTCTGCCTTTCGCTCTACCAGGATGGAATTCATCGTCCGCCCGTACAACAGGTTGCTGAGCGTAAAAGAGTAACCTCCGTACAGGTCGGAGAACAATCCGATGAGCGGGTTCTTGTAAGAGACTCTTCCCGTGAAAGAACTCAACCGTTTCTTGTTGATTTGTTTGCTGAACAGCGATGCCGACCGGTATGACGTGAAGATGTAGCCTCCGTATAACTCGTGGACATCGTTGAAGTGCGTTTTGTATGAAGCGGAAACTCTGAAACTCCAAAAGCCATCCGGGGTCCACTGCAAATTCAGTTTGGGCTCAGGCAACAGATGATGCTCCTTCTCCTTATAACCCTCAGGCAGAGAGACCCTCAGCAACAACTGCCGGTAGGCAACTCTACAGGACATTTCTACTTTCCAAGTCTCTTGCAGGATGCTCAACGACGGTTCCACATAGAGACTGCGGTTCGCAAAATAGATATCGTTGGAGAAGTCCGGTCGCTTGTCCCTTAGGCTGTTCCCCTCAATAATCCCCAATGATGAATCAAGCCACTGGCTATGCCAGTCTATTCCGGCCTGATATCTTAACAGAAACAGGGAGAGACGATGTTGGAAATAAGTGTATGTGTGCGAACGGAAAGAATGAAGATTTACGGTTTGTCGCCAACCTTCGTAGTCTTGTTCGTCATTCAGGGTCTCGGGGTAGAAACCCAAGTCAATCCACTTCTTCTGAGGAAATCTGTCGTAACTGTTCTCGCTATAGAGTGAGAATGTTTTCATACCCTTTCGGTTCACCCACTCAAAGGTGTGGTTGAGGTGTTGCTCTTTCAGATAGCCATTTTGATGAAACGTACTCCCATCTGTCACGAATTGTTGGTAGTCGCGGGTGAAGGTCAAGTTTCCCTTCAGACTGCTCTTCAAGAATGTATGGTCACCATTCTTTTGATAGGTGAAGTCTGTGCTTATCTTGTCGAGTCTCTTGTCGAGTTCGTTCTCTTCGGATAGGAATCTTTTATCTTCTGGCAAGAAATAGGTTATATCTGTATGCGAAGTCTGTTCCGGCTCGTCATGAAGATAGTGGAGCTGAAGGCGGAGGTCGGTGTCTTTGTTCGTTTTCCACAACTGGTTTATTGTCAACACGTGTGCGTTGTTGAATTGGGTACGTTCGATGTCCAGATCCGAGCTTATGCCGTTTGCTGACAAGACACCCTTTTCCTTACTGCCCGTGAGTTTGCTTTGTTCTATTCGGTCTATGTGCTCCATTTCGATATGTTTCCCCGTATTGCTACTTTTGTACATGGAGAGGTTTTGTTGTTTTCTGCCGAATAGCATGCCGAGTATCTTACTATTCCATAGCAGGTCATTTCTTTCCCCGTTTCCATATCCGCCTTCGAGTTCAATAGCTCCCAAGTAGCGGGCTTTGGCATCATCTTCCAATATCAGGTTTAGCGCTGCGCTGTCTGTGAATCGGATCCCCTTCAGGGCTTTTATCTTTTGGTGATTTGTCAGCACTTGCACCCCTTTCACCTTCTTGCTCGCCAAGTTGTTACTCGCTAATGTGTATTTCCCGCCGAGCAAATCCATCCCATCGATATAAAAAGTATTGATAGGTTTCCCGTCATAATAAATCGTTCCATTTTCTTGTACATCCACTCCAGGTAACCTCTTCAGCACGTCGACAATCATTTTGTCCTGTGACATTTTAAAG
>CAVINS010000080.1:0-2625 GCA_963643925.1 Bacteroidaceae bacterium | reverse complement strand
AGCCACTTACGTTATAGGTGATGGTATCGCCATCCACTTTTATTCGGTCTGGCGTTATTTTTACCTCCTTAAGTTGAAAGACTTTGGGAACCATGAAGACATCATATTGCTTTTGCCCCTTGTTTACAGGTACCATTACAGGGGCGTATCCCAATAAATTAAAGAAGACATAGGTCGGCTGTGCCTTTTTGTTGGATCCGTCTATGGAATACTCCCCATTGTTGTCCGTGTAAGTATAGTCTATATGTGTGCTGTCGGCTCTTAAGAGGCATACGATTACCGCATCCAGGGATTTACCGGAACTTTGGTCCGTCACTTTCCCTTGGAACGACTGTCCACGTGCCGATACTACAGCAAACCACAATAATGCGATTATAAATGTCACCTTTCCCATGACTCAATTGTTTAGGTGTGAATCACTCCTCGATATTTACGGGTATGTATGGGGGATTTGCCATTTTCTTTCCATTCTCATCGTATGTATACACTCCTATAACCTTCTTTATCATCTCGTTTAAGTCTTTCTTTTCCAATGCTTGCAACTCTTTCACATACTCTTTTGTCGCTTTTATCCATCGAGGTTTCATCAGAACGATAGAATCTTCTTTGGCATCAATTGGTTCAATTCCTCGAAAAGTAAAATGAAAATATCCTTTGGAGTCTTGCGCTTCAAGAATGAGACCTGGCAGTCCCCAAAGCTTCCATGGACCATCCGAGAAGGGCAGTTCTGACGTGTACCAGACGACCCATTCCCTTCCCTTGAATGAAGCTGTTGCTTTTTGACAGTTGTACCCTTCTATCTGTTTGGTCTCGGTATGCAGTTTCCACTGCGGCTTCTCCATTGTTTCATCATAGTAGAATGTCTTCATTTTCGATGTAATGCAGCGAAGGGTCCCTTTTTGAGGAAAATTCTTGTAAATCCTTTCAGCAAGAGTCTCTCCTTTACATCCATAACGTAGAACAGCCTTGTCCATTGCTACTTGCCAGTGAACTCCGCAACTTTTTAGGCTATCTGCATAGAGTTGGGCTATATAACCATTCCTAAAATAAAAGAGAGAACTGTTTTCCCCAAGATCTAATACTACTCTTTTGAATCTAAGCCCTTCCGGTCGTGTTATATCTTGCTCTGAAGAGGCAAACTGATAGAGGTAATGGCAACGGTATCTACATTTTATAGTATTGCTGTGCCCCTTGGCAATAAAACTATCTATACAGAAAATGAATACAATTAAAGTGGCAATGAAATGTTTCATACATTTTTGTACTAATCTTATGGATACTAAAACGATACTGCGTTTATTCTATTTTTATGGGGTAATTTGTTAATCACCCCATAAAATAAATACTTAATCGCAACCTCCGTTGCAATATACCTTGTCAAGATAACACCAATAATCTCCATTTGTGTCAGTGTAGTCTCCAGGAACTGCAATCTTTATACCACACGAAAGATGAAAGATTGTGTAACCGGCTGGTGCTGTTTCGTCATCATTGCTAATGTTTGCATAACTGAAACAAAAATTTGCAAACAAAACCAATGCTAAAACAATTGCTTTTTTCATAACTCGAAAATATTAATTAATAAACTATGCAGAAACGTCTCTTTCTGCTTTTATCTCACACTTGTTTGTTGATAAGAAACTATTGCTAAAAAACTTCTACAAAGATATTAATAACAGTTTGAAGAATCAAACGAATAAAAGAAATTAGTTGTATTTAATGATTTCATGATGCGATGTTTCTCTTTAGCAGTGCCCATCAATGTCACGGAATCCCCGTAGGTTAATAGCTGAAAATATTTGTGGAATTCCACAAATATTTGGTGTAAGAGAGGTATGCTATTGGAAACCTATTGTTGCCCTTGCGTGCTGAGAACCCTATTTTACTTCACCTTTGAACAGAAAATCTTTGAGACTGAGGAGGAGAATGCCTTAGTCGTCGTAGTTGGAGTGATAGCGATCGCCGTCTATGACTATCTTACGGAACCCATCGGGGACTTGAAGCAAGGACGCTTCTGCTTGTAGCACCTTCTCGCGGTCTGGGAGCGCATAAGCGGACCGGATGTATAGTCGCTCGTCGGCTTTGTTCACCACAAAGTCTATTTCCAGATTGCTGCGGACTGTTTTCCCTTCTGCATTGTTCCGGAAAACCTCCACCTGACCTACGTCTACGCTGTAACCTAAGCGGCGAAGCTCGTTGTAGACCACATTCTACATAGCATGCGTGAACTCAATTTGACGAAAGTCGAGAATGGCATTGCGTATGCCCATGTCATCGAAATAGTACTTGGTTTCCGTGCGGATATACTTCCGCCCTTTTACATTATAGCGGAGCGCCTCGCTGATGATGAACGAATCCTGTAAATACTCCAGGTATTTGCTGATGGTGACGTTGCTGAGGTCTAAACCTCCTGCGGTTCGGAACGTGTTGGCAATCCTTTGTATGTTGGTGCTGCTCCCCATTGCGGAGGCGAGAATCTTCACCAACTCACGCAGCCCATCAGTGTTGCGCAAGTTGTTGCGTTGTATTACATCGCGCAGGTATACGGTCTCGTAAATCTCGCGCAGGTATTTCTGCTTCTTTTAGCCGTGTCCATCAATGCCACAGCGGGCAGTCCTCCATAGA
>CAVINS010000079.1:0-10540 GCA_963643925.1 Bacteroidaceae bacterium | reverse complement strand
CTCCACCTACAATGGATACCAGTGGGACGAGATCGTTTCTGCCATACTCGATGTATGTCTCAGCGGAGGTGTCTGTCGATTGCAAAGACAACCCGACACAGAAGCCTATTCATTGGCGGTGCCAAGACAATCGTTCGCAAGGGCTCATACAATCGTTCGTGTGGGCCTATACAATCGATTGTTTTGCCCCAGACAATCGATTGTATTTTTCGGAGGGAGCAGAAGCAGATCCGAGGGACACATGACCTTGTTTTTGTCCATTAGAGCAGTGCGTAGACCAACAGTCCGTCGAAGCAAGGCTATAAGAGATGGAGCACAACGAAGATAACGATGTTGACGTAGTTGCACGAGCGATGTCATGAAATGGTCGGTTTATTAAATGAAAGCCATTCATCATTTTGTCCGCCCGTAATCGAATGAATGCGGCAGGAATTATCTACCTTTGCCCCGGTGACCTGACGACGGAATCGGGCACACACATAATGGACTGTTAACTCTAATAACAATACAAACCTTATTACCGAGAAACCATGAAATGGAATGCTTTTACGCTGCTTGCCTGTGCCGCCATCTGCACCGCGCAAGCCTTCGGCCAAGAACGGGAGACGGTTGACCTCTCCTCCCGCGACTGGAACATCACGCTGGACCGCAAGGCCCAATGGCAAAACGATGAACTCTATCTGCCTCCGGTGGACCTTTCGAAACTACCGGTCAACCTACCCACAGGCGGATGGCAACTGCTCGACTCTCCGGACAAGGCAGGAGTGAACCTGCCGGCCACCGTAGAGGAGCACCTCTGGGGATGGAACGGACAGACCTTTGGTGTGACAGGCAATTACACCGGCGTCTCCTGGTTCGAGACGAAAGTAGACGTGCCGGCGGAATGGAACGGACGACGCATCGTGATGAACGTGGGAGCCGTGCGGTTCCGTGCGGAGATTTTCGTGAACCACCGCCTGGCAGGTTACGACCTGGTAAACAGTACACCATTCTCCATCGACATCACGCCTTACATCGAACCAGGGAAGACGAACGACATCGCCTTCCGCATCACCGACCCCAACGGCAACTTCAACTGGAAGGACTCGCAAGTCTACTCCTGGGGCGACTACCGCACCAACCCCTCACACGGCTTCGGCGGCATCACGGGCAAGGTGACCCTGCAGGCTACCGACAAGCTCTATGTGCAGAACGTGTTCATCAAGAACACGCCCAAGTTTCGCACGGTGGAGCTGGAGATTACCGCCGCCAACGAGACGGGAGCCACGCAGACCGCCAAGGACCTCCGCATCGAAATACGCGACCACGCCAACGGCGATGTGGTCTACCAGAAAAGCATGAAATGGAACAATCTGCAGCAAGGCGAGAACGTACGCAGCCTCTCCATCTCAGTACCCAAGGCCAAGCTATGGAGTGTGGAGAGCCCGAACCTCTACGACCTGCAACTCACCTTAGGCGACGACCGGCTGACGGAGCGCTTCGGCTTCCGCTGGTTCGAGGTGAAGAACATCCAGGGCGACCGCCAATTCTTCCTCAACGGCAAACGCATGGTGCTGCGTACAGCCATCTCGTGGAGCTTCTGGCCCTACAACGGCATCACACCGTCTGACTCATTGGCCAAGAAACAGATTCTCGCCGCCAAGTCTCTGGGGCTGAACATGCTCAACTTCCACCGCACCATCGGTCAACCCAACGTGCTCGACTATGCCGATGAGCTGGGTCTGCTCTACTTCGAGGAGCCAGGCGGCAACCAATACCCCATACAGCACTTCAACGACAACGACAAGCAGAGCCGCTTCTACTTCGGTTACCGCAACGAGAAGCTGGCCCGCATGGTGAAGCGCGACCGCAACCACCCGTCGCTGGTCATCTACAACATGCACAACGAGCGGGGCGCCGACCCGCAGGCAGAGGATTACCGGCAGATGCGCATGGCCCACCGACTGGACCCCACACGCATCCTCACCTACAACTCGTGCAACGGCAACAACCCGCTCAACGAGCATAACGCCCACTTCAAGCTACACCTGATGCCCAACGACACCACCTTCTACGACTATGGTTGGTACGACCGCCACCATGCGGGAGGCCCCGGTTGCTACCACGACAACCTCTACCTGGGCAAGGACAACTATCCGCGCTACTCCAACCACAAGGACGAAATCGTCTACTGGGGCGAGGACGGCGCCATCGGTACCCCACCGCGCCTGCAAATCATCCGCGAGGAACTGCTGAAGTCCGGCAAGCCCAACAACTGGGAGGCCGACGACTACCTGAAGTGGTACGACGTGTACGACCGCTTCCTCCGGGAGGGCGGCTTCAGCACGGCATTCCCCACCGTGGACCATCTGACGCGCGCCATGGGCAATGTGGCCTTCTACTACCAAGGACGCATGATAGAGAATGTGCGCATCAGCAACACCGTGGATGCTTATGCCATCAACGGTTGGGAGAGCATGAAGTTGGAGAACCACTCGGGCATGGTGGACAACTTCCGCAACACGAAGGGTGACCCGGAGGTGCTGGCTTACTATAACCAGCCGCTCTACCTGGCCGTGAAGATGAACCGCAAGGTGATGCAGGTGGGCGACACGACCTACGTGGACACCTACATCGTGAACGAGAAGAACCTAAAAGGCAGCTACACGCTGCAACTGAAAGCCATCGACGAGCAAGGACAGACAGTGGCCACCCACAAGGAGCGCGTCAGCGTGAAAGGCGGAAACGACTACGGTCAAGGCCTGCAGACCCGCTGGGCTTTCGCTCCAAAGAACAAAGGATACACCCGCATCGAGGCTTCGTTGCTGAAAGAAGGCACCGAGGCTGCCAAGGGCGAGGACAAACTCTTCGCCGTACAGCTGAGTACCGAAAGCATCAGCGCCAACGGCATGGTGGCGGACACCACCGGCACACTGGACCGCTTCCTCAACGATGCCGGACTGCAGCTGCCCGCCTATCATGGAGGCACACCGCAAGGCGACTATCTGTTGGTGGGCGCCTACGAGCCTACCCAGTTCGGCAGCGGCATCAGCGACATCCTGGAGTGGGTCTACAAAGGTCACACCCTCATCGTGGTGGACAACCCCGAGCGTTGGGCCGACCTGTTGGCAGACAAAGAGGTGCTCGACTACCGTGGTGCAAAAGTACTCGGCAAGTCGTGGTACGGTGGCAACTTCTTCAACCGCAAGCACCCGCTGTTCCAAGACCTGCCGTCCGACGTAGTGTTCAACTGGGAGTATCAGTGCTTTGCCACCTACAACCGTCGCCGCATCGGGCTGCGCTGTTTCAATGGCGAGACCATCGTAGGTTGTGTGTCCGACCACAAGAAGGAGGTCTACTCCGCCCTGCAAGTGATTCCTGCCGGCAGCGGCAAGGTCATCATCACCACGCTGGACATCCCCGCCTGCATCCACGACACCAAAGGATTCTCCTCTCCCGTGGACCTGGACGGAATCAATGAGTCGATGAACACCTTCAACACGAAGGGCAAGAACAGCTCCAACGCCGTAGGCCAGCAGCTGCTGCTCAACATGCTGCGCGAGGCGAACCGATAAATGGCAAGCGTACTAAGAATAAACGAAGGAGTAGACATAGCCCCCTCAATAGCAACGCCGAGGAGAGTGTCTTCTCCTTCTTTCTTAAACCTTATCATATATAAGCACGGGGTACGAAAGTATAAAGGCATCAGCCATATGACCTATATACTCGTTGACAGGAGACACATATCAAATGCTTTTCTTATTTTTGCATCAGAAAAGTGGTACCATACTATGAAGCATCTATTTTCAGTCCTTGTTTACGTTCTTCTACTGGGAGGGAGATTATCCCTTTCCGCCCAGCACATGTATTCCAAGCAATTCCCTTTTCTGGAGCAGCTTCCATCAAATGAAATTCAAGATATTCACCAAGACCGCGAGGGCTTTTTATGGATTGCCACTACAAATGGATTGGCAAGATACGATGGTTATAGGTTACTCAATTTTCGTTCAGACTACAAGAATCCAAATCTGTTAGCATCCAACTCCCTTACCAATATTGATGATAATGGACAGTTTGTATGGATTGCCAGTTGGGGTGGAATAAATTTGTATGACAAACATACTTGCCACTTCACACCCTTTCCAGACGAGAAATTGAAGAATCAACCTGTTAGCTATGTTGCCTTTGACAAAAACGGCAATGCTTGGATAGCCTCGAACGGAAAAATATTCTTGAGCGATTCTACCGCCCATGTCAAAGCGGAATATAATCTGACGTCTCCCACAGGGAACAACCAAGGGGGCATACAATCTATCTACATAGACAACGATAACAAAATTTGGGTAATAACCAGGTATGGTCTGTTCGGGTACAACGCACAAGAAAGCGTTTTTGAACATTACCCATGCAACCCTTTAGGCACATCGGCCTATGTTATGTTTCAAGACAAATCCGGTAACTACTGGCTTGGCACATGGGACTTGGGGTTGTGGGCGTTTTATCCAGACAGGAATGGTGAGGACCGTTTCGAGCGTTGTCATACAATTGACTTTTGCAAAGATTTGACATCCTCAACTATTTACGACATTGAGCAAGATGACACTTTCGGTTACCTGTGGGTGCTCTCACATGGAGGGCTATATGTACTGAAACAGACCGATTCGATATCCATTGAGATGGTAGATATCCACAACTTGGTAGATACCCACATGATGTATACACGCATCTGTAAAGACCGGGAAGGAAACCTTTGGTTAGGCTCCTACGACACAGGATACACAATACTCTTCAACAACCCTAATGTGGACAATTATCCCCTGCTTCAATTGAAGAAAGAACTCGGTTGGGATGCCAACATATTAAATTTAGCTATAGATCAGAACGATATTATTTGGTTTGAACAAGACCGGCACGGATTGTGCCTCTACGATTTGTCACGTGATTTATATGTAGACAGCGGCATCGGAGAAGTAAATGTCATACAGAAATCCCGGCATAAACCAGGCGTATGGGTCAATTCAAGATATAAACCATACATAATGAGGCTGACACAAAAGAGCCTGAACGTACGGATAGAAGAAAGCATCTTCATAAAAGAAGGTGGCGTACGCGATTTGGTTGAAGACAAAGATGGCAACCTATGGATTTCTGTATATTATGGTAATCTACAAATTAAATGTCCCAACAGCCAGTCACTGGTTTTATCCAATGAGAAGACTCCTCCAATCCTGTTGCTAACAAAAGATACAAACGGACAGGTTTGGGGTATGTCCAACGAGAATCACTTTTATCTCTTGAAGTGTGATGGGCAGTGTATATCTAACGAATGGAAGGGCAGTGCGCCACCACTCGCAGAGAAAGAATCGACGAATAGTTTCTGCATAGATAAAGACGGCTGTATTTGGTTAAGCACTTCGCTTGGAAGAATCCTGAAGTCGGACAAAGAACTTAAGGAGTTTGATACAGTTCCTTTAGATGAAAAGATACAGAACTGCACCATTTTGGGAGTGTTATCTGACAATCAGAACGTATGGATTATCACCAATAAGAATGTGATAAAATACAGCATCAATTCAAACTCCACCCATAATTATTCCACTACAGAAGACAATGTGTCGGTAAAACTATTCCGCAACAAAGCCGCTTGTTCTGACAATCAAGGAGGGCTATATGTCGGAGGTCACCAAGGATTCATCCATATACACGAGACTGCTGAAGCGCCCAAAATGGATTTTGTACCACACCTACACATTACGGACATCCGCCTTGACGACAAGAGCATATTTCTAGAAAATATTCAAAAGGAGGACAATGACCTGTCGGTCACCTTAACGCCAAACAACAAGAAAATAGAAATTTCATTCTCCCCACTCCTCTATTCGATAACATCCAAATACAAGGTCGCTTATAGGCTAGACGGTGTTGACAACGATTGGGTCTGGTTAGGTCGTGGAATTTCTTCAGTTTACTATAATCATCTGACAAAGGGTTCCTATGAACTTCACCTAAAATTGGAATCAGAATGGGACGAAATGCCCCATGACGAGATAACGCTTCACATCATAAAAGAGCCAGCGTTTTACGAAACATGGATTGCTTACCTCTTCTACATATTACTTATAGGAGCAAGCGTTTATCTTGCAACTCGTGCCTATGTGCACCGAATGAAACTAAAGAGTGACACAAAGTTGGAAGAAGAACTGACACGAATGAAACTAACCTATTTCACAAATATATCTCATGAGTTACTGACTCCCTTAACTGTCATTTCCTGCATTACGGATTATCTCGAGCAGAAAGTGCCGACTTGTCATCAACAGTCAATCATGCTGAAAGCAAATGTGGACAAGCTGAAACGATTAATACAACAAGTGCTCGACTTCCGCAAAATGGACACAGGCAAACTAAAGCTAAACGTTACTCAAGGACAGATACAAGAGTATATACTGAATATTTGCAATGTCAATTTTGCACCTCTTGCCCGCAAAAAGAACATTTCTTTAAATATTGAGGCCCCAGAGAAAGAGATTAGCGGGTATGCAGACTTTGACAAGTTGGACAAAATCCTACACAACCTCTTGTCCAATGCCATCAAATATACGCCAGCCAACAGACTCATACGAATCAACATAAAGAGCATTAAAGAAGACGCAATCCGGAAATTGGTCATCGAGATAGCAGATGAAGGCATCGGCATTCCATCCAGTGAAATCGAACACATTTTCTCCCGATTCTATAGCAGTCCAACAAACAGGAACGTCGAATCTAACGGCATCGGGCTCTCTCTGACGAAAGAACTGGTAACTATGCACCATGGAGAAATTTCCGTAAAAAGCGAATTGGAGCATGGATCATGTTTCACCGTGAAACTGCCTATAGACAAAGAAAGCTACACAGCTGATGAATTATTCATTGAGCCGATAACGATAGAGTCCACAGTTGACGAAAACGGGGAGAGTGAAGACAACGTTTTGAACAATGGCGACCAATTCACCCTCTTGATAATTGATGACAATACCGAGTTGTTGACAGTGATGAAAAGATTATTCAGAAAGAGGTATCAGGTTTTAACCGCTACAGACGGAAAGGAGACGTACGAAATCTTGAATAATCAAAAAGTGGATATAATTATCTGCGATGTTATGTTACCCGACATCAACGGGTGGGAACTTTGTTCACACATAAAAGAGGATTTGCGCTTCAGTCATATACCCGTAATTATCCTAACAGCCAAGAATGGAGTAGACGACCGGATCGCGAGTTACGAAGCCGGAGCTGACGGTTATATAGCAAAGCCTTTTGAATCAAAGATTCTGTTAGCTCGAATCAATAACTTAATCAAAGCTTCGATAACACGACAGAGGCTTTTCCGTAAAGAAGAAAACCCCAATCTGGACAACTTAGCCTATCCACAAGCAGACAAGAGATTCCTTCAATCTGTCATCGACAACATCAAACAACATTTGGAAGATGAAACGTACGGACTGGAACAGCTCGCTGTAGAGGTACACATGTCCAAATCAACGCTATACCGCAAAATCAAATCCATGACCGGTATGGCACCCTTAGACTTTGTGAGGAACATTAAAATGAAACAGGCGTGCATAATGTTGATTGAGGGCAGACGGAACATATCAGAGATAGCCTACTCCGTAGGCTTCACCTCGCCCAAGTACTTCAGCAAATGCTTTAAGGAGGAGTTTGGCGTGTCTCCGAGTGACTATAACAAAAGCCGCCAAGACAAACCATCGACACCAGAACAGGATTGAACTAACATGAGACCATTCTGACTTATAACTACCCTCAACATTCTTTAGAGTACACCTACCTTTGCCTCAAGACAAAACTTAATTATCTATTCTCACAATTAAAACATTCAAGTATGATGAGGAAGTTCAAAAAGAGTACAATCAATTTGTTGTGGTGTTGTTGGTTGATTAGTCCATCACCAGCCTTCTCACAAAATGAGTCCACAGAACTAAAGTTGCACTACGACTCACCAGCCTCTTATTTTGAGGAGTCTTTAGTCATTGGCAACGGGAGTATGGGGGCATGCGTCTACAGCGGCACCCAAAGAGACAAAATTTCTCTCAATGACATAACATTGTGGACAGGTGAACCTGACAAAGTAATCACCTCACCCGATGCACACAAGGCAATACCGGAGATACGGTCGCTGTTAGAAGAAGAAAAATACGAAGCCGCTGAACGAGCGATGTATAAAGTGCAAGGACATTACAGCGAGAACTATCAACCATTAGGTACATTGACCATCAGTTACCCCAACCATACCGGAGAAATCTCCGCCTATCAACGGAACCTGAATATCAGCAATGCCATCGTCCATGTAGAATATCGGCATGAGGGGAGTCTATTTCAGGCCGATTATTTTGCCTCCGCGCCAGATTCCGTGATAGTAATTAAGCTACAGTCTGAAGCTCCCGGTGGCATACAGGCTATTTTATCCTACGAGTCACTCCTACCCCATTCCACCAAAGCCGACGGTAACGACATTTTCACCGAAGGATATGCGGCCTACCACTCCTATCCCGGTTATTATGACAACGATAACAAATTCCGATATGACCCGGAACGTGGAATCCACTTCAAAACTATTGTACGTGTGTTAGCCGAAGACGGAGCCGTCCGGAGTTTTCCTTCAGGCCAAATAAAAATATCGGGCTGTAAGGAAGCACTAATACTCATAGCTAACGCAACAAGTTTCAATGGGTTCAACAAAGACCCTTTCAGAGAAGGGCGCAACTACCAAGCCGCTGTCACCAATAGAATGGAGAATGCAGCTGCCAAGAATTATCAAGCCTTGCGTAAATCGCACATTGAGGATTACAAACATTATTTCGACCGTGTCAAAATTAATCTCGGGAAGACAGACAGCCACATTGCTACCATGTCCACCGACAAACAGCTGCGTCTATACACGGACAAACAACAACGGAATCCTGAGCTTGAGACGCTGTACTTCCAATATGGACGATATTTGCTCATTTCCAGTTCACGCACCCGAGGTGTACCGGCAAACCTCCAAGGCTTGTGGAACGAAAAGCTATTGCCCCCTTGGAGCAGCAACTACACGACAAATATCAACTTGGAAGAGAATTACTGGGCTGCCGAGACAGCAAATCTCAGCGAAATGCACCAACCATTGATGGACTATCTCTCCAATCTCAGTCAAACAGGTAATGCTACCGCAAAAGCCTATTATGGTGTTGACGAGGGTTGGTGTCTGGCCCATAATTCAGACATTTGGGCAATGACTTGTCCTGTTGGGGAAAATGGTGGAGACCCTTCCTGGGCTTGTTGGAACATGGGAGGAGCATGGTTGTCAACACACATTTGGGAACATTTCCTTTTCACGCAAGACAAACAGTTCTTGCTCAACAATTATCATATATTGAAAGGCGCTGCAACTTTTTGCATGAAATGGCTTATAGAGAAGGACGGATGCCTCATCACATCGCCTGGGACATCTCCCGAGAACAAATACCTGATGCCTAACGGCTACGTGGGCGCCACTTCTTATGGAAACACTTCAGATTTAGCAATGATACGTGAATGCCTCACCGACACTTATGAAGCGGCGTCAAGGCTCAACACCGACAAACGGTTCAGACAAAGAATTAAACAGACCTTGAAGTGGCTGTTCCCGTATCAAATCGGCAAGAATGGCAACCTGCAGGAATGGTATTACGACTGGCAAGACCAAGACCCCAAACACCGTCATCAGTCACACTTGTTTGGGCTATACCCAGGACATCAAATCACTTTGTCTGCCACTCCGGAATTAGCTAAAGCATGTGCTCGAACGTTGGAGATAAAAGGAGATGAGACTACCGGATGGAGTACCGGATGGCGCATAAATCTTTATGCTCGACTTCGTGATGGCCAAAAAGCCTATCACACTCTGCGTAAGCTGTTAAAATATATCAGTCCTGACAATTACAATGGGAGCGACGCTAAACGTGGGGGCGGAACCTATCCTAACCTGCTCGACGCCCACTCGCCCTTCCAAATCGACGGAAACTTTGGAGGATGTGCAGGTGTCATAGAGATGCTGGTACAATCGACAGCAAACGCAATCACTTTGCTGCCCGCATTACCAAAACAATGGGAAAGCGGAACAGTTGAAGGCATCTGTGCCCGAGGCGGTTTTGTGGTGAATATGTCGTGGAAAGAAGGAAAAGTCTACTCACTGACTATTACTTCAAAGAGAGGAGGAGAAACAAAGGTTTTCTTTAACGGGACGTCCAAATGCATCAAGCTAAAGGCACAAGAAACGTGCACCATTTTGTAACTAGAAACGAACTACATGTGTCTACGTTTCTATGTTTTCTGAAAATAATTCGTATCTTAGCCGCGTGAAACCCATAAAGGAGCAAGACGATGACAACGATAGTGAACAAGTACCCCGTAGGGATACAGACTTTCAGGGAAATCCGCGAGAGGAAATACCTGTATGTAGACAAGACGAAATACATCGTGGATTTCCGCGTCAAAGGAATGAAATATGTCTTCCTGAGCCGCCCAAGGCGGTTCGGCAAGT
>CAVINS010000078.1:0-10553 GCA_963643925.1 Bacteroidaceae bacterium | reverse complement strand
TGTGAAAGTGGAAATCACAATGGATTGTGCTTTTTTCATCATGTCTTTCATAATTTGAGTTAAACAATTATTATATATATAATAAGTCCGCTACAGCGTAAAAACTAAAGCCTTCAGCAATAGCAGAGGGGTTATTATCAGATTTAAGCGGGCGCAAAATTACAAACTCTTTTCGAAACATTCACATGGAATTCTAAGATTATTCCTTGGGACAAGTTTTTATCTTCGTCTTTATCTTCGTCCAGTATAACCCTTGTATAGCCTTCGTGTCGTAACCCAACGTTCGTCTCATCAACAATGCAAAGGTATGGCAAATATCAGAGAGACAGGGCGAACAAATATTTCAGAAAAAGACCCGGTTCTATCTAAATGGCCAGAACCGCCATACAAGCCGTCACTGGAGTACGGAAATCTTTCTTTCAGCAATGCTATTCTTCCTATTTACACTTTCCTGTACCATATCTTGGGGATATCTCTTATTTTTGCACTATAAATAATTATAGTAAGCGATGAAACGATTCCTACTAATACTCGCGGCCACGTTGCCTACTCTGCTACAGGCAGCCATCCAGCCCACGTTCAACTACAAGCATATCGACACCCGGAATGGTCTGTCCAACGACTTCATCCTCGACATGGCGATAGACGGGCAAGGCTTCGTCTGGAGTGTCACGGAATCGGGACTGAACAAACTGTCAGGCAACGGCAATATTGTCTACACGACAAGCAACTCCGATTTAATAGGCAACAGCTTGAACACAATCTACTATGACGACCCGACACACACCCTGTGGATAGGGTCGAACGTGGACGGCATCAGCCTCTTCGACTGCCAAACCCAGCGGTTCAGCCGCTTGACGACAGACAATGGACTCTTCAGCAATCATATCATGGACATCATGCCTGCCGACAAGCATGGCGTCTGGATTGTCCATAGCGGAGGATGCATCGACCTCTATGACAACGCCACCAAAAGCATCACCCGGTATGACAGCAAAACTATCCAAGGCCTGGGAGGGAGTTGCCGTTGCTGCCGCGACGGTGGCAACGGGTTGCTCTACCTGGGCCATGCGGCAAAGGGAATGAGCATCGTCAACCTGAAGGAGAAGACAGCCAGACGTTTCGAGCACGACCCCGCCAACCCGCGAAGCATCCCCGGTAACAACGTGCGATGCATCTACATCGACCATCTGAAAAACATTTGGGTGGGCACTAACGGAGGTTTGGCACTGTTCGACCCACTGACGGAGGAGTTCACCAACTTCCGTCACGACGCACGCAACAGCCAGTCATTGGCGGGCGACAACATCCGCTGCATCACCGAGATGAGTGACGAGACCCTGTGGGTGACATCCGACTTGGGAGGCATCAGCATACTCGACCTTCACAACTTCAGCCGGACAGACAAGCGGGAACTCACCTTCAAGAACATCACCTACACCGACAGCGACCTCTCCTCCCCCAATATTCGTGTCGCACTGGAGGACAAATTTGGCAACGTGTGGGTAGGAAACTACAGCACAGGCATCGACTTCATAAGCCATAACTTTGCGAACTTCCAGATTATTCCCTACTTCGACGAGGGAAACAAAAAGGAGGTGATCAAACGCATCTACGGCATAATGGTGGACCATGAAGGAAATCTCTGGATGGGAGGAGAGAACGAACTCTCGCTGTGCCAACATCAGCGTGTCGTGAAGACCTGGGACCTTTCCAAATACATGTCCCACCCCTATTCGCTCATCTACATCCTCAAGCAAGACTGCAAGGGCAACATCTGGATGGGTATCAACGACGAGGGTGTGATTCGCTACAACCCACACACCGACACCTTCAAGCCTATAGAACTTGGGAAAAAGGACTTAGACATCCACGCCTTCTACGAAGACGAGGATAACAACATGTGGATAGGCAGCGAAGATGGAGTCTATATCTGCCGACAGGACAGCGTGCGGAAACTGGAGGTTGCGAACAAACAATGGGGAAACACCGTGTATGCCATCTGCAAGGACAATCAGCAAAAGACATGGATAGGCACCCTAGGAAAAGGAGTCGTCGTGTTGGATGCCAGCAACCAGGAACTCGTTCATCTCAACAAGAGCAACAAACTGAAGACGAACCAAATCAACCAAATCTACAAGGACCGAAAAGGCGGGCTGTGGATTGCCACCTACGACGGGCTGGCTTATGTGGAGGACACACAACATCCCGAGCAAGTGACGGTCTACGACGAGCACCAGGGATTGGCGGACGACCACATTCGCGCCATACAGCAAGACAAGCAGGGCAACATCTGGGTGAGCACTTACACCGGCATCGCCTGCTGGGACGCCTACCGGCAGAGGTTCTATAACTACGACTACAACGACGGAGTGCCGTTTGGTGGGTTCGTGGAAAGTTCATCGGCCATAGCTCCCGACGGGACCCTGTACTTCGGGTCGCCCCATGGAGTATGCTACTTCAACCCCCACTTGATGGAGACAGACGATACCGTGTCGCCCATCCAGATCACCTCATGCAAAAAGTTCGACCGACAGGCCACCGGGAAAGAGATGGTGACGGTAGCGATTGACCCCGTTGGAACATTCAGCCTCCCCTACGACCAAAACACTTTCTGCATCTCGTTTACCGTAGCGGACTATGCCCAAATCGGACAAGTGGAGTATGCCTACATGATGAAAGGGCTGGACAATGTCTGGTACGACACAGGGGGAGACAACACTATCACCTTCCGCAACATCGCTCCGGGCGACTACACATTCCGGGTGAAGGCTCGTCTGAAAAACGGGGAATGGGACGACCAACACATGGCAACGATGCACATCGTGGTACGTCCGCCTGTCTGGGAAACGTGGTGGGCCAAGTTGCTCTACGCCCTGGTGGCGCTTGGCTTCGGCTACCTCATCTTCCGCTCCTACAAGAAGAGATTGCTGCTGAAGAACTCACTGGAGATGGAAAAGCGAAGCCGACAGAAAGAGCAAGAGCTGAACGGCGAACGGCTCCGCTTCTACACGAACATCGCCCACGAGCTGCGCACACCGCTTACACTAATCATCGGGCCTTTGGAGGATTTGAAGGAAAACAAAGGCATCCCCATACAATTTCATTCGAAAATAGGAACCATCTACCGCAGTGCCGTGCAACTGCTCAACCTCATCAACCAACTGATGGAATTCCGCAAGACGGAGACGCAAAACCGGCAACTGACTGTGAGCAAAGGCAACCTGAGCAATCTGGTGACGGAGATAGGCTTGAGGTATAAAGAGCTGAATAGAAACGGCCAGGTGCAGATGAACATTGACGTGGAGCCCATGCCGGAGGACATCTATTTCGACGCGGACATCATCACCATCGTACTCAACAATCTGATGTCCAACGCCGTCAAGTACACCCCTGTAGGAACCATCACACTCTCCCTGCACCCCATGACAGTGGAGGGTGTAAACTGTGCGGAGATAGTAGTGGCAGACACCGGCTATGGGATAGACGCGGCCTCACTGCCCTACATTTACAACCGCTACTATCAGGCCAAAGGCAAACATCAGGCTTCCGGCACGGGCATTGGGCTGGCACTGGTGAAATCGCTCGTCGATTTGCATCATGGCACCCTGGAGGTGGAGAGCGTCGTGGAGAGAGGGACCACCTTCCGCTTCCGCATACAAACTGGCTATAACTATCCGGAGGCACTACACAAGGAAGAGGCGGCAACAATCGTGACAAAGGGAATCTCCGAGGAGGCAGAACTGGAGAACGCCCTCCCCATCCTACTGGTGGTGGAGGACAACGCCGACATCCGGGAATACATAGCCACAGAACTGCAGGACACCTACAAAGTGCTGCAAGCCCGCAATGGTAAAGAAGGCTTGACACTGGCCCAAAAGCATACCCCCAACATCATAGTAAGCGACATCATGATGCCCGAGATGAACGGCATAGAGATGTGCAAGGCCATCAAGGAGAACATAAGCACCAGCCACATTCCCGTCATCCTCCTCACGGCCAAGGACTCCATACAGGACAAACAAGAGGGATACGACAACGGGGCCGACTCGTACCTGACCAAGCCCTTCAGCGCTAAGCTGTTGCGAAGCCGCATCAAGAACCTGTTGGAGACGCAAAAGCGTCTGGCCCAACAGATTGTACGCATGCAGGTAGGCGAGAACAAGTCGGGCCAGCAGACTGAGACTCCCACTCAGCCAAAGCTGAACAAGTTGGACGAGGCATTCCTCGCCAAACTGACATCGTTGATAGAGGACAATCTGGATGTGGAGAAGATAGACACCTCATTCATGACAGACCGTATGAACATGAGTTATTCGGCCTTCTACCGCAAGGTGAAAGCTCTGACAGAGCTTACCCCCAACGAGTTTGTCCGTAAAATCAAGCTGAGGAACAGCGCCCTTTGGCTACAGACCGGGGAATACAGCATACAGGAAGCCGCCCTAAGGGCAGGCTTCAACAGTATGGCTCACTTCCGCGACTGCTTCAAGGAAGAATTCGGTGTGCTCCCCTCGGAATATGCAAAGCAACATCAGGTATAAATATTCACTATACCCGTTATTCTTCACAACGGAGTCCTCCTCTACCCTATCGAATGTGAGGGGCGGAGGAGGACTCTATTTGTTCTGTCGGCTAGTGCTGTCAGTCGCGGTTGTCGATGTAGACTTCCAGTAACTTGGACTGTCCGTTGGCATTATGCGGGGCCACTACCACATCCGCCACGCATGCTGGAACGAGGCAGCTGTAACCTTCGGCCAGCTCAATGGTCTTCACGGCGACTTCTGTCTTCACTTGGATGGTGCAGTTGCCCTCCATGCAGACGTAGATGACGAAGGAATCGAAGGGACGGAGTGCGCGAGGGGTATCGACGTTCACCTCCAGCAGGTTCACCACAAAGTATTTATTCACAACGATGGGGACAGGTGTGTTGACGCGGTGCTCGTAGCGGGTGCAGTAGTTGTCGTACACCTGGTAGTCGATGGCATCCTTGGCCTGCTCGGTGTGAAGCTGGCGCGGCTTGCCGTCCAGTCCCGGACGGTTGTAGTCGAAGATGCGATAGGTCACGTCGCTGCTCTGCTGTATCTCCGCCAGCAGAATGCCTCCGCAGATGGCGTGCACACGTCCGGCAGGGATGAAGAACACATCGCCCGGCTTCACCTCGTGGGCAGCGAGCACATCGCAGATGGTGCCATCCTCTATGCGACGGCAATACTCCTCCTTCGTAATGGATGTCTTGAATCCAGAGTAGAGTTTGGCGCCCGGCTCGGACTTAATGATGTACCACATCTCCGTCTTGCCGAAGGTGTTGTGGCGCTGACGGGCCAATGTATCGTCGGGGTGCACCTGGATAGAGAGGTCCTTGGCGGCGTCGATAAACTTCACCAGGATGGGGAATTGCTCGCCATACAGCTGACACACCTTCTCGCCCATCAGCCATGGACCATATTCCTGCGTGAGGGTAGCCAGATCGCGGCCTGCCAACGGGCCGTTGCTGACGATGGATTTGCTGCTGGGCACGGCACTGATCTCCCAACTCTCGCCCACCGGCTCGTCGTCGGCAGCTCGTTTCTTCATAGGTTTCAAGTGGGTACCTCCCCATACCGTGGTGTGGAAGTTGTTCTCGAACAACAGAGGGTAAAGTTCCTCGGGTTTAGTTTTGTCTTTGTTCATCGTTATTCAGCCTTTATTGTCACACAATCGTTTTTCACGTGGCAAAGGTAGACATTTTTGCGACAGGAAGGGAGCATGCTGGTACTTTATCTCAAAATAGTCAAGTCTTATCGGGGTCCAATCAACTGAAAGGTTGGAGCGTAGCCCATGGCGGATACACAATGGAAGCACGCTCTCATTCCACAAAGCGTGCTTCATCGTTTTTGTACGGGTCAAGGTGGAGCTGAATTACTGCACCTTTCCACTGACCCTATTTCCTCAATGAATCTATTTCCTTTTCCGAGAGTCCAGTCAGCTTAGCCACAGCCGAAACATCCATTCCACTGGGAAGCATCGCTTTTGCAACCTTGGCAACACCTTCTGCCTTACCTTTTTCCAATCCTTCGGCAAGTCCTTCGACACGACCTTCAGCATGCCCCTCCAAGCGGGAGTTCGTCAAAACATCATTCTGTATCATCACGGCGTTGAGGTGCTCGTCGTAAGAATGACGCTCGGCAGGTGTCATGGAGTAATACTTCAACTTTTCACGAGCCTCCTGTAAGCCGGGGGCCTGCGTATCAGGGGCGATATATCCGTTCTTCAAGTACTCCATCCACTCCTCGATAGGCGACTTGGCCACATTGTTGAACTCGTTGATGCGGACAAGTATGTAGGTGGGGAAAATCTCCTCGGGCTTCTTGCGCACAATAGCATCTTTCTCCTTGGCGCTAATCTCAAGACTATCGCCCGTGTGGATGCCCACGAACTTATTCTCACCTTTATAAATATAGTCCATGCCCTTGCCCAAATCGAAATAGAGGATGCTGATAGAATAGACCTTCTTCACCTCACGATAGGTGTTTCCGAGGCTGATGTGTTCGGTAATAGTCTTCGCCACCCCATTGAGCACCCGCTCAAGGTAATAGAGCTCGCTGGCGTTCTGCACCTCCACAATGATAATCTCACCTTTACTGTTATTGGCCTTGATGTCCACCCGGTTGAACTTATCGTCGGGACCTTCCTGATTGCCTTCGCTCTCCAGTATCTCTATAATCTTTATCTCCTCGCCAATGAACACGGTGAGGAACCCTTCGAGCACATCGAAGTTAGCCTTTTGGCGGAGCAACCGTTTGATAGCCCAGTCGAACCGAATATATCTGTCTCTTAGTTCTTCCATCCCTCTTCCTTATCTTTGTTTCAACAAATATAGGTCATTTAATTGAATGATGCAAATAGCTTGCGATTATTCACTCTTACCCTATATTGACTACTGATTAGACATCATTTGAACGATATTTTGACAACCGGACAGAAGATTGCTCGTGCACAAAAAAAAGAGGGGGGATGCACCTCACAGCACATCCCCCTCGCATTTATAAACAAACAACACTGGTTATTTTATCTCAATTGTCCTCTTGGCTTTCACAGTGTCCTTGGCGAGTTTAGGCAACTCCACGCTGAGCACACCGTTGTTCACCTCGGCGGAAATCTTCTCCTTGTCCACGTCATCCGGCAGAATCAAGGCCTGTTGGAACTTGGTGTACGAGAATTCGCGACGCAAGTAGCGGCCCTCCTTCTTGTTCTCTTCCTTGTTCTCGTTCTTCTTCTCCATCGTGATGACCAAGTTGCTGTCCTCGTCCACGTGTACGTTGAAGTCTTCCTTCGTCATACCCGGAGCAGCAACCTCTATTTTGTAATCCTTCTCGTTCTCGATAACGTTAATAGCAGGAGCTGTCGCGTTGGTTCTAACCATCAAGTCATTGTCAAAGAAATCATTGAAGATATCCGGCAACCAATTCTGAGTTCTTCTTACAGGCATCATAATCATAATCTCCTATTTTTAGTTATACATATTCTATTTCTGAACTCCGACCCTCTTTTGAGAATCATCGTTCGCTATAGATATTGCAAACGTCGTGCCAAGAGATTTCAGTGTACCATTGTGACATATTGTCATCACCATCGTGCAATCCCGTCCGATTTTCGGTCATACTTGCAGTAAAGTGTACCGCCTGTAGGATATACATTGACTTTTTATTGTTACTTGACGGAGATGGTCACCCGCTGGTAATGCGTCAGTGCCGGTGTTCCATGGTCTGTCACCTCACAAATGATACGGATGACGTCTCCACTGTTGGCATCTTGAGGCACCACCAAGGAAGCAGATTCCTTGTCGGAGTCATCGATGGTGACCAATCCCTTATAAGTGCCTGCCTCAGCATACTGCCACCACTTATACGTCAAAGCATCGCCGTCAGGATCGTAGGTGCCTTTAGCGCTCAGTTTTACCTTCTTTCCTTTGCCGACAGTCATCCGGGATTTGCCTTTCAGGTTCACTACCGGGGCGTGATTGGCTTTGTCGTAAGACTTCACGCACCAGTCTGCGCGGGCAGCCCAATCATTTTGTGCTGCCACCAGCCAGCGTTGGAAAGTGTAGTGCGAACTGGGTTTGCCATCCTTCCAGTCGTCACCGTCCTGCATATGGTTGCCGTTCTTGTATTCAGGCCGTCCTCCCCAACCACCGATGGTATAGTCGGTGTGCTGATTGAGGCCGTTATTGATGAGGGGCATGTACGAGGGGGTGTCGCCTTCGCTGGTATACTCTTGTGGATAAGCGGCACAAAGTGGTCCATGACCGTTCTTAATGTTTTCTGCCAGCCAAGGCTTGTCCATGATTTGCTGCAACTCTTTGGGATTCTGACTCAACCGGTTCTTGAAATAGTGGTCCACGCTCATGTAGTCCCACACGTATCTCCATCCTCCGTCATGGAAGGGAGCTCCCGACTCATAGATGGTGATTTCCGGCATGTTCTCCTCCACCCATTTGCCACCGCCATCCTGGTACCAGATGCAGTAGAGTCTGGCTTTCTTCACCGCCCATTCCCACTCCTTGGCGGAGTAGTTTTGCTTGATCTGCCAGAGCGCATTGGCTTGGGTGTTTACGCCACCCCATGCCAGTATGTGGACGGGTCGTGGGTCAGAGTCGAGCAACGTGCGGATGATGAGCTGTGCCCCTTCACTGTCGGACAGCAAGGGAGGCAACTTGTGCAGGTCGTTGCGGTTCTCGTTGCCTACGGTCACCACGCTCAACAAGTAATCGGCATCGGGATAGTCAGGGTTATGTTTCCGCAAATTGGGCAGACACTCGGCATATTTGGCAATCTGTGCCTCTATCCATTTCTCCTTGCTGTGTCCGTCCTTCTGAACGCCATTCACCTGCACGATGCCGGCCACATCGAAATCCGACGTATACAACAAGAAGCGGACCATTGAACTCTGGTCATCGATTTCGCCGTCAGTGGTAACAATCACCCGAGGCTTCTCATCTTGCTGGGCACGGGTAGCAAGCGTACAAAACGCCATCCCGACGGTCATAAGGAGGTATACTATTCTTTTCATCAATGCCGGACCGTTTATTGTTTGACGTACTCGCGCATAGTGGTCATGATCTTCTGCGTGGAGGCATCATCCTTCGGGAAAAGGTAGTAACGGTTTGATTTCTCCGTCTTCTGACCCTCGTAGAGCACCATATCATCGTCAACGTACATGTCGCTGGGTCCGTGGAACTCGAAGAGCTCGGGGTGCATCAGTTGCATGAGGGTCACCACGTCCCACATGTGTTGCGTCTCGTTGGCAGCGTGGTGCGTGTAGATGTAGTACAAAGGACTGTTTTCCTCACCGGCTTCCTTGAGGTCCGCCAGCAGATCCTCGTTGTTGTAGTGGAACTTGTCGCCGCACTCCTGTGGGGAGAAGTACATCGGCACAGGGCATTTGTCCATGAAGACGATGGCGTGCTCCTTGTCCTGGTTGAAGTTGTAGTCCGGCTCGGCAGCCTCACCGAAGTGTCCGGCCTGCTGATGTATGGCCACCACCTTCTTGGCCATCAGTTCCACGCCTGAGAGGGGAGAATATTCGTCCGCCTCGGACTCGAGCAGATGAGCCAGGTTTGTAGCGAAACCGATAGAGAGTATCACCACGGAGCTGTCCGGACTCTCGCTCAGTATCTTGCGGTAGAGTTTCTCTGCCTTAGGGAGCTGCGCTATCTGGTCGTTGGTGAGCGTACGTTTGAACGTCTGCTCGTCGGGGTATTTCTCTGGCTCGGCCATGTTTCCATAGTCATTGAATACTTTCGGATCCACGGCGCCATCGTGTACCATGCCGATGGGAATGTTCGGTTGACCATAGTAGGTGTTCATGAGGTCGATGAATTTCGCGTTTCTGTCCCCCATGCGGTCCACCATGATTGCCTGGATGTTGATGTCGCCTGCCTTCATTAGATTGTACATGGCGACCAGTGTCACTACGTCGTCGGTGGAGGATGTGACGTCGGTGTCGAGAATCACGTTGTATGCTTTCTTCTCCGGTGCCAATGTAGCATTTGCCGATTTCTTTCCTGTGCAAGATTGTTGCATGAGTCCTGTCGCCACCGCAAGAGCAGCGATAGCCAATGTTCTGAGCGTTCTCATAGTGTTGTTTGTAGTTTTATGCTTGCACCACCTCAATTATTATTTCCCATAATGTTGCCAAGAGCGTCAACAGGTTGCCCCGAGCATTGTCGTACCAGAAGTTCCACCTGTCTTGCGTGGTGCCAAGACATGACAAGCAAAAAGACTGTCGACGGGGCGAAGGTACGCATATATTCTGAAATAGCCACACCTTCTGGTGGAATTTTTGGTTTGTAACCGTCCATCCTTCAAGAACGAGAAGCCACTTTTATCCCTGCCGGGAGGTGACATAAACACTCTTCAACAAGCCCTCTTAGGTTCATCCGACATTTCGAGTGATACGGCAATCGTGGAGGGCATATAGGCTGAACCGGAATACACTGCTTCGCAATGGACTGCCTCGGGATATCCCCAATGTATGAACCCCGTCGTAACAGTTGCAGAATGCCGTTGTGATGA
>CAVINS010000077.1:0-11231 GCA_963643925.1 Bacteroidaceae bacterium | reverse complement strand
AAGAAGAACGGCTCGACATACAACAAGACCACCAAGACCGGAGGCACCACGATAACCCTCCTCAACCCCGACAGCAGTACGGAGGCGGGTCTCAGGGCTATCTCCCTCGCCGCCATCAACAAGGTGCAATTGCATGATGACAGCATCCCTGTTGACACCATCACCGTCAAGATTGACTACTCGGACAGCAGCAACGCCAACGACTGCGGCGTGTGCGACATGATGAACGCCACGTTCCGCGCCACTGGCTCACAGTACCTCACGCCCCCGCAACGCGCCTTCGACGGCACTTGGAAGAGCGGCTCTATCGAGCTTTCGGGCTTGGTGATGAACCACTCCACAGCGAACTTCCCCATCGCCATGTTCCGTTCTAAGGAGAGTACTGGGGCAAGCCCATACTTCCACGCCAAGGGCAACTGGAAGGAGGACAAGAAAGAGCAGACGGCCTTGGGCTTCATCAACACGCCTGGGTACAACAAGGGCTGCATCAACTACGGTGACTTCGTGGAGTTCTACGGACTGGAGGGCGAGACCATCGCGGACGGCAAGAGCCGCTTCCTCGCCACCACAGGGCTTGACACCACCAAGACCTACATCATCACGCAGTACTGCGGCAGCTCCTACAAGGTCATGAAGTACAGCGACCCCCAGTGGGTGGAGCAGACCGGCTCGATGTTGCAGAACGCCAACGGCAAGTGGTCTGTCACCGGCTCTGTCCTCGACCCTGTGGAGGGCTTCGAGCTTCTCAACTACCAAGGCATGGACTGGTTCAAGGGCGTGAGCAGCGTGGCTGACATCATGGCCCCCAGTACATCATACTCCAAGTGGGTGCAGAAGCTCATCGACGATGGCGACATATCCGTCAGCAGCGTGCCTGCGTGGACTTACTACTTCGAGAGCCTTTTGGATGACGACGACCTCGCCATAGCCTACGCCCTCGGCAAGAAAGTACCCTATAACCTCTACCGCTGGATGCAGTTCTGCGACAGCTGCGACTGGGACTCCTACCACGAGAGCGACTCCGACGGCGGGGCAGCCCGCCTCAATCTGTGGAAGACCGACCTCTACAAGTACGCCTCCCCGCACTCATGCCTCGCCTACGATGTCTTCACAGACTACCTCGCAGCCGTTGACCAGCGTGCGAAGAACATGCAGCCCATGTGGTTCCTTGAGGACGGCTGCAAGGTCGTGAACGGTGTCTATTACAACGCCGCCGGTGAGGCATCCGACACCACGAGCGGTATGCTCGCCATGCGTATGTACCTCAACAAGGTCTATGACTGCGACACCTGCAACGGCAAGGACAACGACGGCGGGCAGACCATTGACGCTGAGGTTGACCCCAACAAGCTGCCCGACACGACGACAGGCTACACCAACCCCTACGCAGGCTACAACTCCGTGCTGTTCCGCAACATCTACCTGCAACAGACGGTGTATATCGACGGTGACAACACGGAACTCGCCCTGAAGACCGTGGCATCCGCCATGCGCTCATGCACGGCCACGGTGGACGGACAGGCGATACATCCGTTCTCGCCAGAGGGAGCGCAATACTTCTTCGTCACGGCACGCATCAAACGCTGGCCGAAGAAGGTCTCCTCCTACGACGGTGAGCGCAAGTACATCGACTTCACCTCCACCACGGCGAACAACATCTACTTCTACGCCTTGCAGGGTCTCGGACTCACCTCGCTGCCCGCTTTCATAGACCGCCGCTGGCGTATCCGCGACGGCTTCTACGGCACAGGAAACTTCTTCAGCGGTGTGCTGAGTGGGCGTGTCAACTCCGAGGACACTGCGGTCATCAAGATACGCGCCGCAAAGACAGGCTATTTCGGCATCGGCAACGACAGCAGCGGCTCGCTCTCGGAGAGCGTGTACCTTGAGGCGGGCGCGGAGCATACCTTCACCAACTTCTCCCACGAGGAGGGCGCTCTGCTCTACATCTACCAGGCAGACCGAATGTCGATGATTGACCTCTCGGAAATCTCCCTCTCGTCGAACTTCGACTTCTCTGTGATGACACTCGCCGAGGAGATATACATCGGAGGCGAGGACAAGGTGAATATGACCATCGGGGCCTATACGCCCCTCACCAGCGTGAACCTCGGTGAGCTGCCGTTCCTCCGCCACCTCGACATCAGAGGCACTATCATCACCAACCTCGTTTGCAGCGGCTGTCCCCGATTGCAGACCCTCTTGGCATCCGGCAGCCAGCTGGTGCGTGCTGACATCGCTGACGGCTCGAAGATAACCTCCATGGCGCTTCCCGCCACATACCAGTACCTGAAGCTGCGTTACCTGCCCAATCTTGAGATGTCGGGACTCACCCTCGCCAGCGCCGCCTCTGTCACCACGCTGATCGTGGAGCAGTGCGGCAAGATAGACCCCGTTGCCATGCTCCGCATGATAGCAGGGGCTGACGGCTCGGCGTTGAGGGTGGCTCGCGTGCAAGGCATCAACACCTCCTACGACGGCTCAGACCTCACAGTGTGGGCCTCGCTCAACCTCACAGGTCTCGACGCCAACCTCACGGCTCAGGACGAGCCTGCCATCGGTGGAGTTTACAAGCTCACGACTTACACCGACGAGACAGTCCTCGCAGGGTGGCAGGCGGCGTTCCCCGAACTCACCATCTACCAGTCGCAGTACACCTTGGTGGTGTTCGATGACACCGAGCAAGACCCGAAGAACATCACCAACCTTGACAACAACACCACAGGGAGCAGCTATACTCCCAGCGGCCATATCGCCAAGATACAGCAGCAGAGAATACCTGTCACCGGCAAGCTCAACCCTGTAACCGGGGACTTCGAGGCCACGAAGATGTCGCTGGAGGACTACAAGAAGCTCTCCGACGGCAGCGACTTCGACTACGGCGACACGCTGGGCAGCGGCAACGACGCTTTTATGTTCGAGCCGCACTGCTGGTACAAGGGCATCAACGACTACAAGAACCAGAAGAAGTACATCGCCTGGTCGTCGCTTGACAGCGAGCCTATATCCAGCGCCGACAACATCCGCCGCGCCGTGATTGGCACGCTGGAGGCGAGGGAGAGCACCTCGCTCAACGTCACCTACATCACCGAGGGCGAGAGCGTGCTTACGGGCACAGGCATCTTGCAGACGACCTCCAACATCAACACCTACGAGTTCGACGTGGAGGGCATGAGACAGGTGCGGTGGCCCGGACTGAACAACGCCTCTATGGGGGCCTGCTTCCTCAACGCTGAGGGTGTCATCATCAGCAAGTTCAACATCGCCATCAGCAACTCCTATTTCGACTTTGACGAGACTGAGGGCGACTACCTCTTCACCGACGTTCCAGACGGTGCCAAGACCTTTGTGTTCTGCACGCGCTACACCAACACTGACAAGGAGGTGATAGCCGTTGATAGCTCGGAGGTCGAGGCCATAGAGCCTGACTGGGTGGAGCATCAGCCCTGCTTCGGCGCAATCTACCAAGCCTCTATAGACAGCATCATGCAGATACGCTCCATATCGGGCGTGTCGGTGCGTGTCGGCACGGGAACGCAGACCACATGGAGCGGCTGGTGGAACAGCGGCAACACCACAGGAGACCCCGACAACACCCCCTTGCAGAGCGACACCATAAACTACACAGGCAAGGACTTCATGAACTTCGCCAAGCGCAGGGGCAGCGGCTACCAGCTCTTCGACTACGAGATGAGCAAGTTCGCCGCCATCCTCTACTACTCCGTGAAGGGCAACCGTGACGCGCAGCTGCTCTGTGGCTACGGCAAGTCCGCTGGCGGCACTACCGGCTACAAGGACAGCCTCGGTGTCAGCGACAGCGACCGACTCGTCAGCACGAACGGCAACAAGTGCATGGGCTACGAGAGCTTCTTCGGCTGCACATGGGAGTTCATGGACAACGTGGCTGTGAATGTTCCGTCGTACAAGAGAGCCTACGCTGACCGCATGGCCGCCGGAAACGGCTACCCCGTCAATGGTGTCTGGCACATCTACGACCCTATGGGTGACGATGAACGCACCGTGAAATGTCCTGTCTCTTCCGCCGGTTCGCTGGCGATAGTGCGTGTGAGACATGGGCGTTTCTGTGACATTGTTCCCAGCAGGGTGGTGAGCGACTCCGACTGGGACAAGTGGTACACGGATGGCTTCTATTACACGGAGAATACATGCCGTGTGGTCGGGCGGTCGAGCTACTACGCGAACGCGTATGGCGGTCTCGCCTTTGCGCTCTCGGGCCGCGCCGCTTCGAGCTCGGACTCGGGTAGCGGGGCGCGGCTCGCCTTCAGGCCTCCTGTAGGATGCAATATAGTAATCTCTGACCCTGCGTGACCGCGACAGCAATGATAATCGTCCAGCGTGTCACTCGCAGAGCGTACCGCAAGGCGGCAGCAATGCCGCCTTGACTCCCATAAGGGTGGAGGGTCTCACATGCCGTGTGGTCGGGCGGTCGAACAACAACGCGAACGCGAATGGCGGTCTCGCCTATGCGAACTCGAACAACGCCGCTTCGAACTCGAACTCGAATAACGGGGCGCGGCTCGCAAACAGTAAACGTATAACGCACATCGTCTCCAATGCCTCATCTCGCGCAAGGTGACAGGCAGAGCGACGAGAGACCCAAGCCCCAGCAACAGCACTCCCGCAACAGGGGTGGAAAGCTGAAAAACAACAGCGGCAAGCAGAGACTGGTAGGACGTACAACGCCTCGACGGCCTTGGGCTTGCGGAACTGAAGGAAAACAATTATCAACCATTCATCAGATGAGACGCGACGGCCACATAATAGAGGAAATCATCGAGAGACGCAACCTTGAGGATGCGTTCGACACCGTGGTGCGTGGCAGCGAGCGCAAAAGGCTCTCCGAGGGCAAGTGGCTGCTGGCGCACCGTGAGGAGTTTCTCGACAGCGTGGCTTCCGAGATACAGACTGGTCGCATAGACCTCGGCAGATGGCATCCGAAAGAGATACACGAGGCCGGGAAGCAGCGGAACATTCAGGTGTTCAGTATGCGTACCCGCATCAAGGTTGGCGCTGTCATGGCCGTCGTGGACGCTCATCTTCGCAAGCGGTACATCCGCACCACCTCGGCGAGTATCAAGAGGCGGGGAATGCACGACCTCAAAGCCAAGATAGAGCGAGACCTGCGGAAGGAGGACTCTCCTATCCGCTACTGGTACAAGTTCGACATACGCAAGTTCTACGAGACCGTGCGGCAAGAGGAGGTGATGAGGTGCGTGGAAAGGGTGTTCAAGGACAAGCGCCTTGTCTCCCTGCTGGAGCAGTTCGTCAGCGTGCTGCCAGGCGGAGTGTCTATCTCTATGGGTATGCGCTCGTCGCAAGGCATGGGCAACCTGCTGCTCTCCGTCACCCTCGACCACTGGCTGAAAGACATCCTCGGAGTGCGTTACTTCTACCGCTACTGCGATGATGGTCTCGTGGGTACGGCCACGAAAGAGGAGGCGTGGAGAGTGAGGGACTGGGTGCATTACCGCATCGCCGGCATAGGGCAGCGTGTGAAGCCCAACGACCGCGTGTTCCCTGTGGGCGAGGGCGTGGACTTTCTCGGCTACGTCATCTACCCAGACCACACACGGCTTCGCAAGAGGGTGAAGCAGGGCGCGGCACGCAAGCTATGCTCCGTGAGGAGCAGGCGGAGACGGAGGGAGCTGGTGGCGTCGTTCTACGGCATGGCGAAGCACGCCGACTGCCGTCATCTGATGAAGAAACTCCTAACAACAGAAGAGATGCGCAAATTTTCAGAGATGGGTATCACATATACCCCTGCAGACGGCAAAAAACGCTTCGCGGGAAACGTCAAGCGGCTCGGCGAGATAGTCAACGAGGAGATTGAGATACACGACTTCGAGCGTGACGTGAGAACCAAGCACGGCGACAAACGCTACCTCGTCTCCTACAGGGACAAACGGACTGGCGACTTCAACAAATTCTTCACCAACAGCGAGGAGCTGAAGGCGCAGCTTGAGCAGGCCGCGGCCATGGAGGAGGGCTTCCCTTTCGAGACCGTGGTACGCAGCGAGGTGTTCACCGTGGACGGTGAGCGTAAGTTCAAGTACAAGTTCACCTGATTTCGTTTCGTGTAAAACACAACATTTCAATACTATGAATGAGATAAATGGATTTTTCAAGCAGCATGGGGCGGAGGCGGCTGACAACAAGCTGAACCGCATCTCCGACAGCAACTATGCCCTTTACTACGGCTATGGCGAGGACGAGCTGGGCGGCTACCGCTGGCGCAAGGACTACGACCACAAGCCCTCCAAAGCTGAACTCCGCTCTGACATCGAGAGCCTCGTGAACGCCGCCGTCGAGGAGAAGATACTGTCAGGCTTCACCTACAACGGCAAGGCGGTGTGGCTGTCAAGCGCGAACCAGCTCAACTTCCGCTTCGACATCAACTGCCCTGTCAGGCTGAAGCTCGGCGATGACGCTGACGGCAACTCTGTCTATCACACCTTCGAGACACAGGAGGAACTCAGCGACTTCGCACGCTCCGTGGCAGCCTTCATCAACCAGTGCCTCAACGAGGGCTGGGACGAGAAAGACGGCATAGACTACACCCAATTCGGCATCACGGAGGAATAAGGCATGGTGATTATTTACAACACAGACGGAACGCCCCTCTTCGGCTACGTCACAGCCGACGGAGAGAGCATAGCCTCCTACGGCCATGACGATGCGGAGGATGGCGGGGAGCGCGTGTACCGCTATGTCGTGGACGGAGAGACCAAGTACTCCACCGTGGAGCCGACCCCCGCGGGTCTCTTGGTGGACGATGACAGCCAGCGTTCCGCGGAACTCATGGGCGACGACTCGCTTACGCTGAAATTCTCGCTCGCTGAGAGCGTGACGTTCCCGCTGCGCTGCTACTGCGTGTTCGGTGGCAGGCGTTACTTCCTGTTCAACACACCGGAGGTCACGAAGCAGCACGACAGGCAGTTCGACTACACCATGCCCATGTACACCAACGCCTACCTGCTCAAGATAACGCTGATGAGGAACACCGTTGACAAGCGGCTCTCCTTCCCCCTCACGGCGACACCGAGGGAACACCTTGAGATGCTGGTGTCGAACCTCAACGCCGCTGAGTCGGGGAACGGCAGCCCGTGGTCTGTGGACTACTCCAAGACGATGGGCATGGTGTCAAGCGACACAGGGGCGCACACCAACTATGACGGCACGGCATGGGAGGACAACGGTGACGAGCAGCTGGTGAACTACGAGTTCGTCTATTGCACCGACGCCCTCCAGCAGGCGGCGGACTCTTTCGACACGGAGTATGAGATTGCGGAGTACACAGACCCAGACACCGGGACTGTCGGCTACCTTGTGTCATTGCACGATGTCGAGTACAACAAGGACACCCCGCTGGTTATGGGCTACGGCAAGGGCAACGGCTTCGTCAGCGGCATAGCGAGGAAGAACGACTCCGACACGCCCCCCTTAGACCGCCTGTACATCCAGGGCGGTGAGCAGAACATACCGGCTCACTACGGACAGACCCCAAACGGAGACGGCACATACAGCACCAACGACGAGGACGTGGCAAGCACTACGCTCCTGCTCCCGAAGAACGTGATATGCCTCTATAGCAACCGCAAGTTCTACTTCGGGCTGAACCCCACCATTCGCTATGACAACGGAGTCCCCTACATCCAGCAGAAAGACTACACAGACCCCGACACGGGGCTTCCTGTCTATGAGGTCTTGGTGGACGAGGAGGGGGACACCATCGGCTATGAGCTGACGATAGGCACGCCGTGCTTCCTCACGTCTTCCGACGGCCACAGCGTGATGAGGGTCAGGCACACCTATTACGACCCAAGCTACACGCCGCGAGGCACCAGTGTCGAGGGCTACTACGACGCCTCCGAGATATACCCCATGCGTGTGGGCGGTGTGTCGAGGGTGCAGACTATCACGAGGACTCGTAGCGTGGATGACGGACAGGGCGGCACGACGACGGAGACATACAAGCTCTATGACATCATCGACGCTCTCTCCGACTGCCCGGACTACTCGCAATGCTCGGTGTCGGGCGAGACCATGACGATGATATTCCAGGACGGTATGCTCGCGGGGCGCGAGTTCGACCTCAACACCACAGAGAGCGGTACGGTGATATGCCCGGAGGTGACGGTGTATGACGATGACAACAACCCGATACAGGCGCGGAAGCTGGAGCTGTGCCCCTCCGACATCGACGGCATCACCATGCCCAACGACACCTTCGCCCCCGCCGTGGGCGACCACTACATCGTGTTCCATTGCTCGCTTCCGCAGCCCTACATCAGCGGTGTCGCCTACGGCGCTGAGTACAGGGCGCTGAGGGAGATGGTGGCGTACCTCCACGACCACGGAAAGCAGACCTACACGTTCACAGGGACGGTGCAAGGCATGTGGGCGAAGCAGGTGTGGGACGAGATTGTCGAGGACTACGACACCAGCGCATACGGCTTCCTCCAGATAAAGCACAGCGAGTACTTCGCTGTCGGCCAGCATATCAAGGTCAGCGACGTTCAGCTGTTCGGCTCTGACGGCCTCGTGATGAGGGTCACAGGCGTAACGCAGCACGTCAACAACCCGCGCTCTATAGAGCTGTCGCTCTCCAACGCCATCGTACTAAAATACAACTGGACGAAGCAGCTTTCGCAGACGGTGCGGGCGGTGAGGATAAGACCCCGCTACCGCAGACCCGACAACCCGCTCTTCCCGCGCCACATCAGCGCGGACGAGGTGCTGCAACTCAACGAGGCCCTCGACGATGAGGGCAACCTGCTCGACCTCCGCAGGAACGCCGTAGTGCCTCTCAGCCTCTTCAAGGACTCCGTGGGGCTGTCAGCCAGCGAGGGGCTGCTCTACAGCTCGGCGCAGCACATGGGCAAGATTAACGAGCTTATCGACAGCATATACTCCGCAAACCAAATACTCGTAAGCATACAGAGCAACTTCAACACCCTGAGAAACCAGCTCGTGAACCGCCAGCTCATCAACCAAGACTCCGACAGCGGCACCGTCGGCGAACTCGGCATCGAGCAATGCAAGTTCGACCCGCTGCTGGGCGAGGTGAAATGTTCTGCCTCACCCTCCACGATAGGTGTCCCATCACGACTCCAGAATTAACCAACCGATAACCCTTAAACAACCAAACAACAACAATGACACACACAACAATTTTCCAAGGAGCGGAGAACATGCTCGTCATCGTGGCTGCGGCCTGTATCATCGTCCTCTTCGCAATAATGCTCGACCTCGCCAGCGGCCTGTACAAGGCAAAGCTGCGGGGGGAGATACGCTCCTCATGGGGCCTGAAACGAACTCTCACAAAGTTCATCACCTACGAGGGCGGTAAGCTCATAGCGGCTGGCGTGGACGTGCTGCTGCACCTCTCCAATATCCTGCTGCTCTTCAACCTCAGAACCATCTACGGCATCCCTGTCATCACCTGCCTCGTGGGGGTGTTCCTCCTCGTTGTGGAGTTTATCAGCATCAGGGAGAAAGCCGACAAGAAAACCAAAAAGGAGATGGCAGACACCGCCGACCTGCTCTCGAAAATGCTCGACAACGAGACTTTCAAGGAGGCGTTCAAGATTGCCATAGAAAACTCCGCAAGCCCCACAGACAACGGCTCAGACACAGCGACACCGGAGAATGAGACTGACTGACAGGCAAGACATAATTGACGTTCACGCGCGTACGCGAAAACAACACAGCCAATGAACCCCTCCGCACCAACCATAGAGTTAGACCACATCTACAACCTCGACTGCCTTGTCGGGCTTGGCGGCATTCCCGACAACAGCGTTGACTTGGTGGTCACAGACCCTCCATACGAGTTTGATAAAGGCGGTGGCGGAGGGGCTTTCGGTAGCAAGAAGCGGGACTACCACGCTGAGTACATCTCGCTCTACTATGAGACAGGCAAGACGAGGGAGACGGAACGACTGCGCATAATGGCGAACACACAGAAGAACGTGAAGCTAACGGGCGGCAGGCTACTCTCCGCAGGATTTGACTTTGCCGTGCTTGACGAGTGCTGTCGTGTGCTGCGAGCCGTCAACATCTATGTGTGGTGCAGCAAGGCGCAGGTGAGAAAGATACTCCAGTATTTCGAGGGCAGGGGCTGCAACACCGACATTCTCTGCTGGTGCAAGACCAACCCCACGCCCATGTGCAACAACACATACCTGAGCGACATCGAGTATTGCATCTTCGCGAGGGAGAAAGGCGTGAAGCTCTATGGCGACTACGCCTCCAAGCACAAGTTTTGGGTGAGCAAGTGCAACGTGGAGGACAAGAAGCTGTGGGGACACCCCACCATCAAGCCGCTGGACATCATCAGCCATCTTATCACGAACTCCTCAACGGAGGGGCAGACCGTCCTCGACCCATTCATGGGCAGCGGCACGACCGCCGTGGCGTGCATCAGGGAGAAACGACGCTATGTCGGCTTTGAACTCAACGAGGAGTACTATGGCAAGGCTCTCCAGCGGGTAGCGGCGGAGGTGTCACAGCCCACGCTCTTCTGACACGGACTCCATGAGGGCGAGGAAAAAAATGCGGCTGGTGGAGACACCAGTCGCATTTCTCTTTCTGCCGTGGCGAAGGCTATTCCTCCAGACTGTCCCTTCTGTCGCTGAACTCCCACAGTCTCCACCCAACGAAGAGCAGCAGCCCGATGAGGAGCAGTCCCAGGCAGACGAGGCACGGCCACCACACATATACCTTCCTCTCCTCTATCCTCGTGTCTGTCTTGGTGTCCGTGATATGGTCGATGAGGGTGTCTGTCTTGGTCTCCACACGCCATCTGGTGACGAAGAACGTGTCACGGATGAAGCAGGTGTCGCCAAGCAGGTACTCGTAGTGTGTGTGCCAGCGGTCAACGGAGTCAACACGGACATTGGTAGTCCGTAGCGTGTCGTGGACATACACCTTCTCAATCTCCCTTGTGGATGAGCAGGCGGAGAAGCAGAACATAAACCATATAGCGCCGATGATAGCCAGCCACGCTATCACGACCTCGATAATCTCTCTCTTGCCTTCCTTGTTCATAGCAATATATTTTTGGTTCATCCGGAACTTGTATAAAGCTTACGCCTCGTTTATATTTATATTCAATTGATTCAGAAGTTTGCCGGCCTTTGTTTCTGGCAGGTTCAGGCTCAGCATCATCTGTCTTAATGGCATGGGGTACT
This sequence comes from Bacteroidaceae bacterium, assembly GCA_963643925.1. Classification (GTDB taxonomy): domain Bacteria; phylum Bacteroidota; class Bacteroidia; order Bacteroidales; family Bacteroidaceae; genus Phocaeicola_A. The sequence goes on along the minus strand of CAVINS010000077.1, from coordinate 18 downwards.
TGCTTAGCAGGGCTGTGT
>CAVINS010000076.1:0-11412 GCA_963643925.1 Bacteroidaceae bacterium | reverse complement strand
ACAGTTTTTGGGTTAGCCTCTGGGACTCCAGTCCACGGAGTTTGTCGGGTGCGCCAGTTTTCCTTTTATACTTTATACTTTTTCACTCCAAATTCCGGAAGACCCATAAAACGCCCCTCCACCCCATCCGCAGGGAGAGAAACACATTATTTTGCAGAATATCGAAAAAAGATGCTCCGCAGATTTGGAGCTTTAGAAGAAACACCATAACTTTGCGCCATCTTTTAGCGAGACAGGGGCGTAGCCCAGCTGGTTTAGAGCGCTGCAGTCACATTGCAGAGGTCATCGGTTCGAACCCGATCGTCCCTACTCACTAACTTACAATTAACCCTTGAGGACAAAGCTTTGTCGATGATGAATCAGCAAAGCTTTTTTTGTAACCGACAATCGGGCTATTTAGCCTCTTTACGACCATAATACTATGAAAACAAGACAAACAATCATCGGTGCTCTGACGCTCTACTCGCTACTCTGCGGTACTGGTGCCAAGGCACAGGAAATCACCGTCAAAGCCCCGTCGGCAGACAATGCCACGGGACAAGTGTTCCACCTGGGAACAGCCGTCCGACCCGACGGCAGGACCCTCTATTGCGACTCCAAAAGCCTTTTGATAGACGGCAAACCCACCGTGGCCGTCATGGGCGAATTCCACTTCACACGCTACAACGAAAACGAGTGGCGACGCGAGCTGCTGAAAATGAAGGCAGGAGGCGTCACCGTGGTAGCCACCTACCTCTTCTGGATTCATCACGAGGAGGAGAAAGGCATCTTCGACTGGAGCGGACAGCGCAACGTGCGCCGCTTCGTGGAGCTCTGCAAAGAGCTGGACCTGCCTGTCATCCTGCGCATGGGACCCTTCGCCCACGGCGAGTGCCGCAACGGCGCCCTGCCCGAGTGGGTGGTTGGCGGCTCGTGTAAATACCGCACTACAGACCCCGCCTTCCTGGAGCTCGCACGCCTGTGGTACGCCAACGTCTACAACCAAGTGAAAGGTCTGCTGTGGAAAGACGGAGGCACCATCATCGGCATCCAGCTCGACAACGAATACCGCGGCCCGTGGGAATACCTAAAGGCACTGAAGAAGATTGCCGTCGAGATAGGCTTCGACGTGCCCATCTACACCCGCACGGGATGGCCCGAGCTGACGACCCCGGCCGAGTTCGGACAGATAATGCCACTCTACGGCGACTATCCCGACGGATTCTGGGACCGTTCGCTGAAGGAAATGCCCGGCGACTATCCCAATGTCTACCTGTTCCGCCCCTCGCGCATCTCCTCCGTCATCGCCTCGGAGCAGTTTGCCAAGGACGCGCAGAAGAAGGTGGAGAGCATGGCCTACCCCTACTTCACCTGCGAGTTGGGCGGAGGAATGGCCTCCAGCTACCACCGCCGCATCACCATCGACCCCAAGGACATCCATGCCCTCTGCATCACAAAGATAGGCAGCGGCAGCAACCTGCCCGGATACTACATGTACCACAGCGGTACAAACCCCGAGGGAATACACACCACGATGAACGAGCAGCAAGCCTCCGTATACATGAACCACAACGACCTGCCTTGCGTCTCGTATGAGTACCAGTCGCCCCTAGCAGAATTCGGACAGATAAACGAACAATACCACTGGCTACGGCGGACACACCAGTTCCTGGCGGACTTTGGCGAAGAGCTAGCAGGCATGGACCCCGTCTTCCCCGACGACAACGTGACGGACGCACGCGGCAAGGACCGCCTCCGCTGGTGCGTGCGCAGCAACGGGCAGAGCGGCTACGTGTTTGTGAACAACTACCAGCGCCTGCGCCAGCTCTCGGTGAAGAAGGGCGTGCGCTTCAAACTGCACTTGCCAAGCGAGGACCTCACGTTTCCCAAGAAGGCCATCAGCGTGCCCTCGGGTGCTTCGTTCTTCCTCCCCTTCAACCTGAAGGCCGACAACGCCACCATCAAGTACGCCACTGCGCAACCCTTCGCCACCATCACCGACAGCGGGGTGAAGACCCTCTTCTTCGCCGCCATAGACCAGCTGACAGCCTCCATGCTGATAGCCACCGACGGTGAGGTCACCAGCGACCAGAGCTTCACCAAGAACCGCGAGGGATACCTCTTCGGCGACCTGCAGGCAGGACCCGACTGCGTCATCAACATTGCCGATGCCGACGGACAGACCACCCGCATCGTGGTGCTCGACGAGAAACTCTCGCTGCAGAGCTACAAGGTGAAGACCGGCGGACGCGAATACCTGTTTATAACAGAGAGCGGACTGAGCAACTGCGGTGACGAGCTCTACCTGGAGCAATGGAACCGCTCGGACTTCAGCGGCATGGTCTACCCCCAGCTGACAATGAGCCACTGCGGCATGAAGGTGAAGACCGAGCAGGCAGGACTCTTCACCCGCTACCATGTGAGGAAGACTCTGACGAAAACTATGTATCCTGTGGCAAAGCAACTACGCTTGGAGAAGAACTTCTCGCGCATCCAGATAGGCCCCCGCAACGTGGCCCAGCAACCCGCCGACTCGGTGTTCGCCCATGCCTCCGTGTGGCGGATAGAGGGGCAGCAGCCTGAAGGACATACGCATAACCTCTTCCTCCGGATAGACTATGAAGGCGATGTGGCACGCGTCTATGCGAACGACAAGTTGGTGGAGGACAACTTCTACAACGGCAAGCCGATGTACGTGCCGCTGACCTGGCTGTCCGGAGCGGAAGCTACACTGAAGATACTTCCCCTGCACGAGGATTATCCCATCTACACGCCCCAGGCCATCCGCGAGCGGCTGCAGAGCGAGAAGACCCTGCTCGGCGTGAAGAGCCTCAGCGTGGAAGAACGTTGTCTCGTCACACTGAAAATGGGAGAATAAGTTCGCCGCGGGAAAGAATGCCGAGGACACTCGGAAGCGCAAGGTCCCAACGGTGAAGGTTCTGAGGAGGATTCCAGCGAACATTCAATTCCAATAAGAACTCCACGAAGGTCTCTACGGCGAATCCACTGAATAAGATAGCCACCGGGATAAAAAAGATGGTAAAGGTTTCTGAGTCTGCTCGGAAACCTTTATCTTTGTCTGCTAAAAGCGTAAAACTGAATACCATGAAATTGACAAAGATTCTGATAGCGTGCCTGTTGGGTAGCACCACACAGGCTCTGTTCGCCCAAAAAGGGCAAAAAGAGATTACCGTAACAGTGGAGAACAGCTGGACAAAAGCCAAGGCCAACGAGCCCGTGGTCATCCGCCTCAGCGACGTGCGCACGGACTTCGACATAAAGTCAGCCCTAGTGCGCGACGGCCAGACCGAATTGCCCTCGCAACTGGACGACCTCGACCGCGACGGCCAGGCCGATGAGCTCGCCTTCGTGGTGGACGTGCCCGCCCGCACGACCAAGACACTGCGCGTGACCCTCTCCGACACACCGCGTACGAACGCCTATCCCGCCAAGGTCTACGCCCAGATGAAGCTAAATGACAAGGGAAAGAAAAACCCCAAGATAGAATATCTGACCGTGCCCGGCACCACTTCGCCGAAGGAAATCTACAGTGCCCTCTACCACCACGGGCCCGCCTTCGAATCGGAGTTGGTGGCCTACCGGCTCTACTTCGACAACCGCCAGTCCATCGACATATACGGCAAGAAGCTGCAGCAGCTGGAGCTGGCGAAGAGCGACTATTATAGCAGCCCTGAGCTGCGCCAACAGGGCTACGGCAACGACGTGCTATGGGCAGGCAAGACGGTAAGCGTGGGTTCCTTCAGAGGTTGGGAGAACGAACAGCCGCAATACGTCGACAAAGTGGCGCACCGCAGTCTGGGCATCTTGGCCTACGGCCCCGTGCGCACGGTGGTGGAAATCCTCGACCAAGGCTGGGAGTACCAAGGCAAGCGGATGGACATGAGGCAACACTACACCCTCTACACCGGACACCGTGACGTGCAGGTGGACGTCAACTTCCGCGGCACCCGGGTGAAGGACAACACCTTCTGCACTGGCGTGATGAAAGTGGAGGAGCAGAACGTGGGATTCCTGCAGGCCGACGGCCTGGCGGGATCGTGGGGAACGAACCTGCCCGAGAAGACAGACACTATCAACAACCCACGCGAAACGGTGGGCCTGGGCGTATGCGTGCCACAGAAGTATGTGAACAAGACCGTGGAGAACGACGCCAACTACCTCGTGGTGATGGACACGGACAATGGCGAGGCCCTCTCCTACCATCTCACCTTCTGCACCGCCAAGGAGGATAAAGGCTTCAAGCAAAGTACCGCATGGTTCGCCTACCTCAAGGAGTGGCAAGCCGAGCTACAACACCCCTGCCGCGTGAGAGTGAAATGAACCAATTATTCTACTACAAAAATATATTGAACAGATGAAAAAAGCAACTATGGCTTTGGCCCTGTGCGCCCTGTTCGCCTGGCAAGGCACCAGCGCACAAGACAACTACGTATCCAAAGTGTGGGTACCCGACCTAGGTAACGGACAATACAAAAACCCCGTCCTCTACGCCGACTATTCCGACCCGGACGTGTGCCGCGTGGGTGACGACTATTACCTCACCGCCTCGAGCTTCGGCTGCCTGCCCGGCCTGCCGATTCTACACTCGAAGGACCTCGTCAACTGGAGCTTCGCCGGCGCCGCCGTACGCTACGCTCTGCCGCCTGTCGATGACCCACGCCCCGAGCACGGCAACCGCGTGTGGGCACCCAGCATCCGCCATCACAACGGCGAGTTCTACATCTTCTGGGGCGACCCCGACCAGGGCGTCTTCATGGTGAAGGCCAAGGACGTGAAAGGCCCGTGGAGCGAACCCGTGCTGGTAAAAGAGGGTAAAGGCATCATCGACACCTGCCCCCTGTGGGACGAGGACGGCAAAGTCTACATGGTACACGCCTACGCCGGCAGCCGCGCACAGCTGAAGAGCGTAATCGCCATCTGCGAGCTCAACGAAACGGCCACGAAAGCCATCACCCAGTCGCGCATCATCTTCGACGGTCACGAAGGACACCAAACCTGCGAAGGTCCGAAGTTCTATAAGCACAACGGATACTACTACATCTTCCTCCCCGCCGGCGGCGTGGCTACCGGTTGGCAACTGGTGCTGCGCTCGAAAAACGTCTACGGGCCCTACGAGGAGAAGACCGTGATGGCCCAAGGCAAGAGCCCCATCAATGGTCCTCACCAAGGCGGATGGGTGGACACCCCGACGGGCGAAGACTGGTTTATGCACTTCCAGGACGTGGGCGCATACGGCCGTCTGGTGCACCTGCAACCCATGAAGTGGGTAAACGACTGGCCTGTCATCGGCATCGACAAGGATGGCGACGGATGCGGCGAGCCGGTGCTGAAATACAAGAAACCCAACGTGGGACAAACCTACCCCATCTGCACCCCGCAGGAGAGCGACGAGTTCGACGGCTACGCCATCGGCTTGCAGTGGCAATGGCACGCCAACATCAACGAGAAGTGGTTCTACTGCGCCGGCGACAAGAGCCTGCTGCGCCTCTACAGCTACCCCGTGCCCGAGGATTACGTCAGCCTGTGGAACGTGCCAAACCTGCTGCTTCAGAAACTGACAGCTCCGTCGCAGACCATCAGCACGAAGATTACCTTCAAGCCGACCGACAAGTATGTGGGTGAACGCTCCGGCCTCGTAGTGATGGGTAGAGACTATGCCGCCCTGGTGATGGAGAACACCAAAGAGGGCATCGTTCTGTCGCAGGTGGAGTGCAACAAAGCCGACCGCGGCGGGAAAGAGGCCGTGAACGCCTCCGTGAAGCTGACGGACAAAACCGTCTACCTGAAGGCCAAGATCTACGCCACCAACAAGAACATTAAAGAGAGCGAAGGCGGTAGCGACCAGTTGGTATACTGCGAGTTCAGCTACAGCATCGACGGAAAGAAGTACCAGGCACTGGGCAACAAGTTCCAGGTGCGCGAAGGCACATGGATAGGCGCCAAGACCGGTGTGTTCTGCACCCGTCCCCACATCGTGATAAACGATGGCGGCTGGGCCGACGTGGATTGGTACCGTGTGGAGAAGTAACCGCCGACTCTGTTCCGCCGACCTCAGAAAGCCGGCAACTCACCATCTTCGGGAGAGACAAGCGACATAATATAAAATAGTAATCCGGATGACACCGACCGAGGTCTTCGCGACCAAAGCTTGCGCCATCCGGATTTTCTATCACACTACTGCCGCAAGGCCTACAACATCTTCGACCACCGCTACCAACTCTCCCAAAAGACAGGGATGGACTTCTACTCACTGGCCCACGAGTATTACATCCAGTTGTTGGTGCACGAGTTCAAGCCACTGCTCGACAAGCCGGCAGAGCAGAAGCTCTCATCGTGGATGATACAGAGGTTCCACTTCGTGGTGCTCGATGCGCTGAAGGCTTACAACAAGGAATTTGAGCACCAGACCGCGGAGGTGTCGGACGCGGTGCTTGACTATCTGCGCTCCACCGACCGCGAGGATGACATGATGCAGCAGATAACCGACGCGGTGTCCTACCACTACAAGAACCACACGATGACGGAAATCGCCCGCAGCATCTTCTACCTGGGATTCAAACAGAAAGATGTGGCTGAGCGACTGGGTCTGACACCCGCTGCCGTCAACCAGCGCTACAAGAAGATGATGAACGAAGTGGTGGTTCCCTTCGTCATCGAAAACTACGGGTCGGGGTTCTACTATGGAAGGCAAGCTACAGGATGCCGGGTGGCATCTGCACGTCGGCGCTCGAAAACAACAGATACGTTACCGATGAAGACGCTTCCAGTGAAGTATCGCACGGGAAGCTCTCTGTCCATCGGTCTATCGGTATCGGTCTTCCCCACAACAGAGAGTCCAATCTCGAAGACTTCATTGGGGATTCCACAGACGAGCCGGTTGCCAGCATTTCCGGCCGCCCGGCTTCAGACACCGAAGACGCTACCCAGGCACCTGCGACCGAGCCAGCAGCCAACGATTCCGTGCCGTCGAGACCATCGTACTATGTGGACCGCAAGCGCATCACCCCACGCCTCGTCCGTTCGCTCAGGCCCTACGAGATATTCGTATTCAGCACGAATCTGGCAGGCATCCATGCCGGCGACACGGCAAGCAGGGCTTTGAAGATGTTCGGAGCGGAGACAGGGAAAGGCGTGGGTCCGCAAGGACTGTCATACGCCATTCCCACCATGCAAGGTGGCGTAGACACTATTCGCCCCTATGTGAATGGCTTCATCCAGTACGCCACACAGCATCCGAAAACGCGTTTCCTCGTTGCCCCCATCGGATGCGACATCGCCGGCTTCGAGCCCCAGGACATCGCCCCGCTATTTGAGGTTGCAAGGGAGGTGAGCAACATCACCCTACCCATCAAATTTTGGAGGGCGATGTGAGTCGGGAATGACGCACAACGTTGACCGCTGCGCCAAGGAAAGGCCTCCCTACATTTGGAGGTTTCACGACACATCACTAACTTTGCATACAAGTAAAACATGAAAAACATCTGAAGATGAAACGTAATTGTCTATTCTATAGCAGTCTGTTCGCAACACTACTGCCCTCTACGGTGAGCGCAAACACCAACAACGACGATGAATCAAAAGCAACGCCCGACCGCCCCAATATCATCTTCATCCTGGCCGATGACCTCGGCATGGGCGACCTCTCCTGCTACGGCAGCCGTTGCATCCGCACACCCAACATCGACCGTCTGGCGCAGACCGGCACACGCTTCACACAGAGCTACGCCGGATCGGGCATCAGCTCGCCGTCGCGCTGCTCCCTACTGACGGGCAAGAACACTGGCAACACCACCATCCGCGACAACACCTGCACGGCTGGCGGACTCACCGGACTCAAGATTTCGCCCAGGGGCGACACCTCCATCGTGCGGCGCGCCAATATCCTCCCGACCGACACCACACTCGCCACTGTGCTCGGCTCGGCAGGCTACAAGACGTGTCTGGTGAACAAATGGCACCTGGACGGCTACGACCCAAAGGCTTCGCCCATCTACCGCGGCTTCGACGAATTCCACGGATGGCTCATCAGCACAGTCGACTCGAACTCACCCTATTACTATCCGTACAACCGCTTCGACAACGACCGGCTCATCCACATCAAGGCCAATGAGCACGACAAGCGCGTGCGCCACAACACGGACATCTCCACCGACGATGCCATCCGTTTCATAAAGCGCAACCGCAAGAACCCCTTCTTCCTCTACCTCGCCTTCGACGCTCCCCACGAGCCGTACATCATAGAGAACACGTCGTGGTACGACGACGAGACGTGGGAGATGAACGACAAGCGCTACGCCTCGCTCGTCACACACATGGACGCAGCCATCGGCCGCCTGCTCGACACGCTCGAGAAACTGCACCTGCGCGAGAGCACGCTCATCATCTTCGCCTCCGACAACGGCGCCGCTATTCAGGCTCCACTGAAGCTCTTCAACTGCAACGCCGGCCTGCGCGGACGCAAAGCACAGCTCTACGAAGGCGGCATCCGAGTGCCGTTCATCGTCAACCAACCCGGCAAAGTGCCCTCGCAGACACTGGACAACATCATCTATTTCCCCGACGTGATGCCCACCTTCGCCGCCATAGCCGGAGCCGAGGAGACCCTGCCCAACGGATACAGCGGCATCAACATCCTGCCGCTCTTCTACGGCAACACGTCCTACGCCGACGGCACCCCTATCAACACCGACGACCGTCTCCTCTACTGGGAGTTCCCAGGCAAGCAGCGCGCCGCCCGAAAGGGTGACTGGAAGTGTGTCACCATCACCAAGGGCGCTCCGCTCGAGCTCTATAACCTGCGCGAGGACCCAACGGAGAGTCACAACCTCGCAACGGAACACCCCGAGATGGTGGAGCAGTTCGACCGTGAGATGAAAGCAGCCCGCACCCCTTCACCTTATTGGCCTTTGGAAGATGACTGACGCCGACCGCCACACACAGGCTCTGACCATCGCGCCATTCAGCATTCCGTTCAGCATCATGCTCAAGCCTGTAGGGGCGAGGTGCAATCTGGCGTGCGACTACTGCTACTACCTCACCACGCCCAACACGGCACCACGCATGACGGACCAATTGCTCGAGCGATTCATCAGCGAGTATTTCAACATGCAGACGGGAGGGGAAGTGCCCTTCACATGGCACGGCGGCGAACCGCTCCTCCTGCCCGTCTCCTTCTACGAGAATGCCGTCCGCCTGCAACGGAAGTACGCCAACGGGCGACCCTTCTTCAACGTCATTCAGACCAACGGCACACTGCTGACCGACGAGTGGTGCAGCTTCCTCAAACGCAACAACTTCCTGGTGGGCATTTCCATCGACGGAACGGAAGCCATGCACGACCACTATCGGTGTGCGACCGACGGCGCCCCATCGTGGCACCGGGTGATGCGCGGCATCGGTTTGTTGTCGCGCTACGGCATCGAATGGAACGCCATGGCCACGGTAAATGCCTTCAACGTGCATCATCCCATCGAATTTTACCGATTCTTCAAAAGCATCGGCGCACACTACATCCAGCTGTCGCCCATCGTGGAGCGGCAATCGGACGGCACTATGACCCCGGAGAGCATCACCGCCCGCGAATGGGGAGATTTCCTCTGCACGATATTCGACGAGTGGGTAGAGCACGACCGCGGGGAATACTACGTGGAGACCTTCGACTGCATCCTTGCCAACTGGGTGGGACAAGCTCCCGGCATCTGCGTCTACGCCAAGGAGTGCGGCAACATCGGCATCATGGAGTCAAACGGCGACATCTACTGTTGCGACCATTTTCCCTTCCCCGAATACAAAGTGGGAAATGTGCTCCGCACCCCGCTCGTGTCGCTACTATACGGCGCACGCCAGAAGGATTTTTCTCGGAAGAAGAGCCAACTGTTGCCCCGTGAGTGCCGAGAGTGTGAATACCTCTTCGCTTGCCACGGCGAATGTCCCAAAAACCGCATACTCACCGACCGCTACGGAGAGTCTGGCCTCAATTGGCTCTGCCAAGGCTACCGACAGTTCTTCGCCCACGCCACTCCCTACATGGAATGGATGAAACGCCAATTGTGAATCGCCGCAAGCACAGAGTTGTCCTTTCCGACAAGTGGAATGGCTCCTATACAATAGGATATATGTAGGGAATAATAGATTTCATACATCCATCCTACCATTTCATACAAACAAGCGATAAAATTTTCTGCAAGTAAGTTTGTCACCTTAACTTTGCATCATCAAAAACGAAAAAAGATATGAAGAACGTATTGAAAGTAATTGCTGTTTTGATTCTGCTAGGCATTGTTGCTGCAGGCAGCGTGTGGTGGTATTCACGGACAAGCAATCCGTGGAATGCCAAAACAGTTGGTGACATTTCTGCACCTATGGGCTACACGAGAGGGAAGGAAGTTATGCGGATTTCATGCGCAAACTGCCGTTGAAGAAACGTGGTAGCAAGGTGCAGCTCTTTACTGGTGGTGACGCACGCTTTCAGTTCCTTTCTGCCAGCGTGATTGACTTGCCGATGCTCAGCAACTCAGAGCAATGTGCCGACATGACTATGAGAGTGAGAGCGGAATATCTGTTCTGTCAGAGACACTATTCGAAAATTCGTTTCCAAGACGTGAACGGCAATATGCTGAATATCATGGCGGCAGTTCGCGTTCGGCACTGGAGAAATTCCTGAAGCATGCCTATGGCGTTTACAGTACGTTCTCGGTTATACGTGAGACTAAACCGCGTCCTATAAGCGAGGTACAACCTGGCGATGTGTTGGTTTATCCTGCAAGAAAAATTAAGGGAATGGGACACGCATTGATAGTTATTGATGTGGCAAGGAAAGGCAAGAAGGTTGCCATCATGTGTGCAGAAGACAACACGCCTGCCCATGAGCTGCATATCGTGAGAAACCTCAATCCTTTGGAGAATCCCTGGTTCTTCTTCAATGGAGATGAGAGTACATTACGGGTATCCGTGCTCCATTTCGGAAAGAATGAGCTGAGACATTACTAACTGTTAACTCCAATGATATTATGAAGAAACGAATATTTTTTACGGTTCTGCTCTTACTGGCGTGGATGTTTGTCGCCACACTGTTCTACAAAACACTCATTGTGATGCTTCTCGCCTTGGTATGGTAGGGAAAAATGCGAGAGAAATTGTCAGAGCGCATCAAGCCTTATGGCATAAAGGCAATGTGGGTGTGCCTGGTGCTGACGCTTTGGGTGGCAATGCCGTGCTACCGCATCAACTGCGGCGATCGGGTGCGGACGGTATATCTGGATGATAAAGGGAATGCAGAGAATAGTCCGCTGCTCTATTATGTGGTTAACACACTCATTCCCGAAAAGGAAATTGTAAACCTGGGCATTAAGAGCATCGCATTGGTGAGTCCTGTGCTAAGCGAACCTGATGTGCCCGTGGGCGGTTCGCGCA
>CAVINS010000075.1:2229-12455 GCA_963643925.1 Bacteroidaceae bacterium | reverse complement strand
TGAAATAAATCCGAACGAGCGGCTGGAAGGACTCGTGAAACGTGCCTGCGAGCAGACAGGACAGAAAGCCGTTGTCATCATCGACGAATACGACGCTCCGCTGCTGGACGTGGTTCACGAGGAGAAGAACCTGCAGCAGCTCCGCTTCATCATGCAGAACTTCTACAGCCCACTGAAGAAACTCGACCCTTACCTGGAGTTCACCTTCCTCACCGGTATCACGAAGTTCTCGCAGCTGAGCATCTTCAGCGAGCTCAACAACCTGGAGAATATCAGCATGCTCGACCAATATTCCGCCATCTGCGGCATCAGCCAGGCTGAGCTCACCACGGTGATGCACCCCGACGTGGAGAACCTGGGCCGTGCCCTTGGAATGACGTACGAAGAGTGCATGGAGGAACTGCGTAAGTACTACGACGGTTACCACTTCAGCAGGAATTCTGAGGACGTCTACAACCCGTTCAGCTTGATAAGAGCACTTAATGGTCAAGACGTCAGTTCTTACTGGTTCGGCTCCGGCACACCGACTTACATCGTGAAGCTGTTGCAGAAATACCACGTCAACGTGATGGACATCGAGCAGGACGGCATCAGTGTGGACAACTTCGACGTGTCGCCCGAACAGATGACATCTGCCTTGCCGTTGCTCTATCAGAGCGGCTACCTCACCATCAAGAAATACAACCCACTCCTCAAAAGCTACAACTTGGGCTTCCCCAATACAGAGGTAAAAATCGGTATGCTGAAGAACTTGGCTCCTAACTATCTCTCTCCAGTGTCTCTGGAGAACAACAGCTTGATAAGAGACTTCGTGGGAAAACTCTATGACAGAGACATCGAAGGTGCCCTGCAGCGCCTGAAGGCTTACCTCGCCGGCATCTCCAACCGCCTCGCCAACAAGAACGAGAAGGACTTCCAGACGGTGTTCTACCTCATCTTCAACCTCATGGGAGCTCTCATCCGAGTGGAGGAGGACAGCGCCATAGGCCGTGCCGATGCGGTGCTCTACTTCCCCGACGCAGTCTACGTGTTCGAGCTGAAGTTCGACGGCTCCGCCGAGGAGGCCATCCGGCAGATTGACGACAAGGGCTACCTCATCCCCTACACCGCCGACGGCAAGCGTCTGTATAAAATAGGTGTGAACTACGACAGCGAGCAACGCACCATCAGTGACTGGATAATCAGGGATGAACAACGTTAGTGCTTGTTTTCAGAAACGATTGTCCAACCTCATACAATCGATTGTTTTTGTGCATGTGTCGCTTTGAATTTTGTTGGCCTACCAATTTTTTGCCTATGGTTTTACATTTAGTTTATTCCGAACTGGGTATAAGTCTGATGTTAATTGACCCACGTTCGGTGTTGTGTCTGTGAGTTCGCTGCATAATATCACTCGGGTACCGAAAATGTAGATTTTCGCTTGTTTTATGGGTTTAAAAGTGTAACTTTACGGCCGAATCAAGTGTCGAAGCGTGTAATCATAGGAAGAAAGATTTGCAGACAATTTCTTTGAAAAGCTACTATGTCTTTCAGCGCTTTATATGGTGTGGAAAATTTTAGTGTGAAATATAAAATGTACAGAGATGGACAAATCGGTAGAAACTTCGACTCTTTGGAGTCTTTTGGATCGCATAGCTAACAACCTGCAAGGGCAAAGGTTGGCGGACGTGTTCCGTTTTGTGTCATTTTATCCGTTTGAAAGCTATGGTCCACACAAACATTTGCGTTTGGAAATCAATCATGTGGAGAAAGGAAATTGCATTCTCTATTTGGATAATGAAAGTATCAACTTTGTCGAAGGCGACACAATGATTATACTTTCAGATGTCAACCATACGTTTAAAGCAGGATCCAAAGGCACTACATTGGTCCAGTTGGAGTTCTTGCCCGAAATCTTTTCGAGCTTCGACAGGACTTTTCCAAATTTCATGGAAGGCTCCAATTCCATTTCTCTTTTCTCTGAGAAAAACAAGCTCATCAAGATTGTGAACAATATACGCATTATCCCGAACTGGGGTAAGATTCTCTAACCACAAATCAGAGATTCAACTAACTAGTTGCGGCTAAATTTTCTTCTGTGAGGAAAAACAATGTATGGAATTTGTGCCGCTTGGTAACTTTTAATACCTTTGTGCCAACGAAAAGGCTTTCATTATGAACAAGAATTCAGGTATAAGTCGCGAAGCGGTTGCAGTTGAACTCTTTAAAGAGCATTTCAACCATCTTGTGCTCTACGTGAATTCTTTCGTGGATTCCATCCCCACGGCTGAGGACATCGTACAGGACATGTTCGTCAAGTTGTGGGAGAAGAAAGATCTCTCGCGGTGCAAGCCTTCCTTCCTCTACGTCTGTGCCCGCAATGCGGCACTGAACTACCAGCGCACTCGCAATTTCCAGTCTTTTGAGGTGGAGAGTATTGAACAGGTCGACGTGACCGACGATGCGGAAGCCCAACAGGCCTATATGGAGAAACTGGAGAAAATTTACAATGCCGTAGAGAGTCTCCCGCCACAGTGTCGTGAGGTGCTGAAGAAAATCTATTTTGAAGGGAAAACCTACGCCGAGGTGGCGGATGAGATGCACCTCTCCATCAATACAGTGAAGACACACGTCTACCTTGCGATAAAGAGCTTACGACACAACTTCATCTACATCTTCTTTATCCTTTAGACCCTTCTTGCAGTTTGGCATTGACCTCTGTATAATATGCAACTGGCATCCGTGAGGTGTACTCTGCGCACTTGTAGAGAAAGAAAAATCTCTTTTAATCGAAAAAATATGCTTCTCCGTTCACGAGATTTCACCTTTTGTGTGTTCTATTGACAAAATACTAAAGCATGAAACGAGGAGAACTACATTCCGACAAAGGAAACACCGTCTGGGAAGAACTGAAGAATTCCGAGCAGGTGAGGAAGGACCTTCAGCGGCTCTATCTGTTGAAAGAGCGGGAAAAGACGAATACCAAACGCTTCCTGCGAACCATCAACCAACGGAAGATGGTTCACTTGCGCCCGCTCTACTACACCGCTGCTGCAGCTGTAGCCCTGTTGGTGATAGTGTTCTCCCTAATCCGGAATAGCGAAACGTCTGCCATCGAGGCTCCCGTCGTTCAGGAAGAGGAGCGTTTCATCCCTGTGGTACACTACGACATCACCCTGAAACTTGCTTCTGGCAAACACTATTCGTTGGGCGAATTCCAACGTTCTTTCTTTGAGTCGGGAGGTGTCAACATCTCCTCATCCGATGGAGCGCTCTCCTACGACGACAGGGACTTCTCCGATACGTTGTCCAGCTCCGCCCTCTACAACGAACTGATAGTACCGCGTGGCCGTGAGTGTGAGATTACCTTGTCCGACGGCACTTTCATCCGGCTCAATTCTGAGTCGCGGCTTCGCTATCCCGTCACTTTCAAGGGAATGAACACCCGTGAGGTGTTTATGGATGGCGAGGCCTACATGCAGGTGCAACACAATCCTGACTGTCCGTTCGTTGTCGCCTCTTCGCGTATGGTGGCCACCGTGTTGGGCACCTCGTTCAATATAAAGGACTATCCCGACGAAACAACTTATGGCCTCACTTTGGTTGAGGGAAAAGTGAAAGTGGAAAACCGCCGGGGCCGACTGTACCAACTTATTCCTGGCGAAGAAGTGCAGGGCAACGCCTCTTCGGACGCCTACACTAAAAAGGAGGCCGACGTGGATGGTGTGCTCGCCTGGACGCACGGACTGCTCTACTTCAATAACCGCACGTTGAAGGAGATTGCTAAAGACCTGGAAAAGCGCTACGACATCACCGTGAAGTTCGACTCGGAGCAGACAGCCGACTACTCGTTTATGTTCAAGTCGCAGAAGTTCAGCCGCATAGAGCAGATATTGGAACTGCTCCACCTGACGAAGAAGGTCGACTACCAGGTGAACGGACGTACCGTCACCATCAGCAAACACACAAGTGAGTAAACAAACATATAGTATTAACTTTTTTAAAAGAGAGAATTCTTATGAGAATTAACAAGGACAGGTTCGGCTGTATACAAGCCGGCGCCTTATCAAAATCTTTGGGAGTCTTCACGTTGGCACTTCTCTTCTTCGCCCATACGGCCTATGGCTCGGCTTTGGCGGACAAGAAAGTCACGTTGCGTCTGAACAACGTAACCTTGAAAACGGCGATTACCGAGATTATGAAATCGTCTTCGTATGGTATATCCTACAGCGTGGACGAAGTGGACAAAATCAAGAACGTCAGTCTCAGCGTGACTGATGTGGATGTGGAAGAAGCCTTGACGCAGTGTCTGTCGAGATACGGCATGACCTACACCATTAGCAACAACACGGTGGTGGTGAGCGCCGTGAAGCAAGCCCGCGAAGCCGGCAAGGTGAGAGGCTCCGTCGTTGACGGCAAGGACAACTCCCCCTTGGTGGGAGTGAACGTAGCCGTGATGCAGAACGGCCAGTTGTTGACTGGTGTCACCACTGACCTTGACGGTAAGTTCGAGATAGACATCCCCGCCGGTGCCTCCCTCCGCTTCACCTATGTGGGCTACAAGGACCAACTGCTCGTTGCCACCCCGCGCAAAGCCATGCGTGTGGTCATGGTAGAAGACAACACAGCAATGGAGGAGGTGGTCGTTACCGGATATTATACTCAACGCAAACAAACCTATACAGGTGCAGCTACCAGCTATAGTGGTGAAGAATTGTCAGCAATATCTAACCAAGGTTTACTCACTACAATTGCCGCTATCGACCCTTCATTCAAGATTGTTGAGAATCTTGAGATGGGCTCTGACCCGAATACAATTCCGAATATTCAGGTACGTGGTGTGAACGCGTTGCCGACGACCACCAGTTTAAGTGAGGAATACAAGGGAAACTCAAACCTGCCGACGTTCATTCTTGATGGCTTTGAAGTCAGCGTTGAAAAGATATACGACCTCGACCCTAACAGGGTTTCTAACATCTCTATTCTGAAGGATGCTTCCGCTACGGCTATCTACGGATCGCGTGCGGCAAACGGAGTCGTGATTATAGATACCAAAGCTCCGGTATCCGGCAAGTTGCGTTTGAACTATTATGGAAGTTTGGACCTGGAAGCTGCTGACATTTCCGATTATCATCTGCTTCATGCTTCCGACAAACTGAAATATGAAGAATTGGCTGGACTTTACGATGGCACAGGTGCTGTATACGTGGACGAGGAGTATCGGAGGAACTATAACGAAAGACTTAAGCTGGTGCAAAAAGGTTACGATACTGATTGGTTGGCTTTGCCTCTTCGCTCATTAGGTGTAAGCCACAAGCACAGCGTACAATTAGAGGGCGGAAACGAAAGTTTCCGCTATGGAGTGAATTTCACCTATAACAATACGTCTGGTGTGATGAAAGGTTCTGACCGTACCCGCATCGGTACGGGTATCAAGTTGCAATACAACTATCGCAATTTGCGTTTCAAAAACGAAATCACTTACGACAAGGTTTCCTCCGACAACTCGCCGTATGGTTCGTTCAGCGATTATGCAAACATGAATCCGTACTACTATCCTTACGATGAGAACGGCCAGGTGAAGAAAATTCTATTCACCATTTACAGTCCGAGCGCAGGGTCAACCACTGTGGTCAATCCAATGTACAATGCCACATTGAACACAAAAGACGCTTCGGTTTACGATGACTTTGTGGACAACTTTAGTGTTGAATGGAACATTCTCAGCAACTTGAAATTGAAAGGAAATTTTTCGATTGAGCGCATCAACAAGTCTACTGACGTGTTTAAGCCTGCAGATCATACCGACTTTGCTACAACCGAGAACAACAAGGGTAGTTATACGAAAGGGAACACCGTTTCAAACTCTTATGACGGAAGCTTGGTCCTCTCTTATTTCGGCCAATTCGACAAACACGCATTGAGTTTGAATGGTGGTTGGAACATACAGGAAACTTCGAGCGACTACAGCTCCTATACCGTTAACGGATTCCCCAATCAACAACTTGACCACCCGGCCATGGGCGCAGGTTTCCTCGAGGGAAGTGTAGTTAGCGGAGATGCTACTATGACACGACTGATGGGATTCTTTGGAAATGCGAATTACAGCTTTGCAGACCGCTATTTTGTAGACATGTCCATCCGTATGGACGGCTCTTCTCTGTTCGGCAGCGATAGCCGGTGGGGAACTTTCTGGAGTGCCGGTATGGGTTGGAATCTCCATGAAGAGTCTTTTGTGAAGAAGTTGGGCTTCGTCAACATGTTCCGACTGCGTATGAGTACCGGATATACGGGTAGTCAGAGCTTCTATCCATATCAGGCGATGAAGATGTATCAATACAAGAATACGTTGGCATACCAGGATTACATCGGTGCAGTGATCAAGGCGTTCGGCAATTCCGACCTGAAATGGCAGCGTACACAGAAGATGAATCTGGGTGTTGACTTTGCGTTCTTCAATAATCGTCTGAGCGGATATTTCAACTACTTTGTTGAAAACTCCAAAGACCTGTTGGTGGATGTCAACATGGCTTCTTACCTGGGCTTCGATTCATATAAGGAAAACCTCGGCGAAACACAGAACAAAGGTTTTGACTTCAACGTCAAGTATACTGCTTTTCAGAACAAGGACTGGCGAGTGAACATGTTCGTGAACGGTCAGCATTATGTAAACACACTGAAAAAGATATCGTCGGGATTGAGTTCGTTCAATGAAAAGGCTGATGCCCAGAGTACCTCTCAGACTTATGTGCGATATGTCGAAGGGGCTTCCGTCAACACCATATGGGTAGTTCCTTCTGCGGGAATCGACCCAGCGACCGGTAACGAAGTCTTCATCAGTAAAAACGGTAGCTATACGACCACTTGGAGCGAAGACGATTATGTGCCCTATGCGACAACGGATCCCGACCTCAGCGGTACGTTTGGTTTCAACGTCTACTACAAAGGCTTCGAACTGAATACAAACTTCTACTACCGCTTTGGCGGATACGCATACAATCAGACACTGGTAGACAAGGTGGAGAACGTGAATCCTTACAACAATGTGGACGAACGTGCCCTCTACAATCGTTGGCAAACACCTGGTGTGGCGGCTGAATACAAAAGAATCAGCGACCAGTCCACCACGAAACCGACTTCACGCTTTGTGGAAAAAGACAACCTCCTCTCAGCGAACTCAGTCAGTCTGGCCTATACGTTCAAGACAGACTGGATTCGCAGTTTCGGAGCTCAATATCTGAAAGTGTCACTGACTGCTAACGACTTCATGAGACTGTCTACCATACGCCGTGAAATAGGTACGACATATCCCTATTCACATCACTACTCTTTCACGGCTCAATTAACTTTCTAATACAGAAGATTATGAAGAAAATACTGTTAATAAGTTTCACAATACCTCTTCTCATGCTCTCCTCATGTGAGAATTGGTTCGATATATCTCCTAAATCCGAGCTCAAATCGGACGATTTATTCACGACCTCGCAGGGATATAGAGATGCCTTGATAGGATGTTATGGCAGCATGGCCTCGGCGGATTTGTATGGAGGACAGCTTACCATGACCTATATGGATGTGCTGGGCCAGTACTATTCTACGGCTTCCACCACTCTCAACAATTTCGAGTATGCGTTCGCGTATAACTTCACAGAAGCGAAAGAGGAAACCCGTAAAGACAATATCTGGAAGAATGAGTACAATGTCATTGCCAACTTGAATAATCTTCTGGATGGCATTGACGGGCAGAAAGACATTTTTGCTACCGGTGAATACGAGTTGTTCAAAGGTGAGGCATTAGGTCTAAGAGCTTATATACACTTTGACTTGTTACGCTTGTTCGGTGCGTCCCCTGCTATGGAGGATGGACGTAATCGTCTGTCAATCCCTTACGTTGACAAGTATACCAATGCGTTGTTTAAACGCTTGTCTACAGAGGAGGTGCTCAATCGCATTGTTTCCGATTTGGAAGAGTCGCGCGGATTGTTGGCGGACATTGATCCATATGGTCCCAACCATTCTTCGTACGATTTGGATAACCTTGCCGATGTCTGGAAAGGCAGGGAATATCGGATGAACTATTACGCTGTGACAGCCTTGCTGGCCAGAACATTGCTGTATCGTAATGGTGAGGGTGACAAACAAAAGGCTTACAATTATGCTGTTGAAGTCATCAATTCCACACTGTTCCCACTGGTGTCCAGCACCGACTTGACTAGTCAGGATAAAAACGGTTTTGTTCAAGAGAACATCTTTGCCTTGGAATATGAAGGGCTGAAGGATGATGTTGCGGACAAATATTTTTATGTAAGCAATGCCAATTCCAATTTCCTCGCCATCAACAGGACTACCATCAACAAGATTTTCCCTACTGGCCTGGATATGGATTATCGTCAGCAATGGTGGGTCGAGAACTCCGGCTCATATAACTATGTGGCAAAATACAACTATTCGGAGCGGGTCCCTCTTTTGAAGGTTTCCGAAATGTATCTCATTGCAACTGAGACGGCTTCCACGCTGGATAAGTCCAATGAGTACTTCAATCAATTGCTCTATCATCGGGGACTGCCAGAGGTGGAGCTTACAGAAGGAAACATTCAAGAGACGTTACTCTCGGAATATGCCAAGGAGTTCTTGGGCGAAGGACAGTTGTTCTATGCATACAAACGCTTGGCTATTCCTAAGAGGCCAATCTTCAAAACTGCCTTGTCGGATTACGAGAGTGTTTACATCCTTCCGATTCCTACGGAAAATACGAACTTTATAGACTAATGCTTTATGAACAAAAATATATTTGTACCCGTGTATGGCATGCTTGTCGGGCTTAGCCTGATGGGATGTCAGGAAAATGACAGAATGTTGTACGAAGAGAAGCCCGCTGTATATTTCAGCTCGGTGACCGACAAAGACAGCATTATCTACTCTTTTGCGGCAGGCTTGACTGACGAAGATGTTGTCTCGGTCCCTATCCGCATCATAGGAGTCAGCACGACCGTTGACCGTAATATTTCCATAGAGGTGGACCCCGCTTCAACGGCCAAAGAAAATGTCCAATACAAGGACCTCCCGCAATCAGTGGTGTTGAAAGCCGGTGAAGTGGAAACGGACATAAAGGTAAACGTTATGAATAAGGAGTTGGAAGACGGCGATGTAAGCCTGATTCTGGACTTGAGATCAAACGATGATTTCGACCTCGGCTATAGCGGTTCCTTGAAGGCGAAGTTGGTAATCACTGACCAACTGGTGCAACCCTCCTATTGGAGAATACCTCTGTCTCTCTATTATGGAGCATACTCAAAGGCTAAACACCGCCTCTGCATCCAACTTCAGGGATTCGATTTCCCAGAGAAACTCGATGTAACTGCCATCTCCAGTTACATGTCATACGGACGTATGGTATACAATTACCTGTTGCAGACTCCAATTTGGGATGAAGATACTCAAAAATGGATTACAGCAGACTGGTCACCACTTTAATTGTTAGAAGAAGATGAAAAAGATTATTGCATATTCACTGTTGTTCATTTGCTGGGCATGCGTGAACGACACTACAAACAATGACTTCACTGAGCTTAATGAAGTCACTATCGAAGGCATCGCAGATGAGTACACGGACGTGTATGTTGACGAGATGTTCAGCATCCATCCTACGTTAAAGACGACATTCAATACAGAAGCGGAACTGAACTACTTTTGGGTGACTTACGACAAGTCTACCAAGTACGTGGCCGACACGCTCTCTAAAGAAAAGGATTTGGATGTCGTAATCCGTATGACTCCTGGGGAACATACGGTCAAGTTCAAAGCTGTCAGCGCAACCACTGGCATTTATTACGAGAAGGAATTTACGGTCAATGTGGTAAATGAGTTCACTAGCGGATTGATGATTCTGGCAGAGACGGACAACAAGGCCGTACTCGACTTTTGGATTCCGTCCAAAGACGAAGTCGTTACAGACGTGTATGGTAAGTTAAACAATGGGGACGTGTTGGGCAGCAATCCTAAACGCGTCTATTACAACAAGTACTCAACAGACGTTACGAGTGAAGTGCTTGTGATGTGTCAGGACGGAGATGGTGGAAAAGTCCTGGACAACATCACCATGGCCAAACGCAGGGACTACAAAGACATGTTCTTTGGTACAGTTCCGCAGACAATCAAGCCACAGGCCTATTACAAGAGCTCTATGCGTGAGTATCTGGTAGATAACGGACTTGTTTATGACCGCGCGACTAACTCTACCACACCGG
>CAVINS010000075.1:0-2219 GCA_963643925.1 Bacteroidaceae bacterium | reverse complement strand
GGATATAACGGTAAAGCCCAATTTGGTTGTTCAGGGCTCTACTTATGCGATTGCCGAAAATGCCAATTTGGTTGATGAAGAGGATCTGGAGTCGCGTGTCGTTCTCTATGACAATCAGAACATGTGCTTCTATTCCGTTATGAACATATCCACAGCTTTCCTTACCAAGGTTTCCAAAACCCGTAGTTTTACCTATGTGAACGGTGGATTCTTCAATCCCGATGAAGTAGGTATGCAGTGCTTGTATGCCGGGTTGACGGCCCGCTCCTCCACTGGCGGCAAAGAGTATCTCGGGGTCTTCGAGACAGAAAACGGTGAAAGGCATTTGCTGAAAATGGGAATAGGCTTTTATACCAGTGAAAGCCCTGCGTCCTACTTCAAGGATTTGGCCAACGATGTCCTTTCGTGCGAAAACATTGCCCAAGCCAACACGTTTGCGACATCGGCTCTGTTCTCTGGTTACCTGTTCTATGCCGTAGGGAGCAAGATCTACATCTACAACTCGGTAAGCGCTACCGGAGGTGAGGTGTATGATTTGCAGACCGATGCCAAAGGTGGTGCCAGCTACACGATTGACCGCATAGAGGTGGAACGTGGTGGAAGCCGTTTGTGGGTTGCGTTCCGGGATAATGGCTTGTCTGCAAAGAATGCTGGATTCTGCGGATTGACAATTTCCACAGATGGAGGTCTTAACCTCAAACAATCCGTTTTCCACTCACAGTTTGCTGACCGCATTGTAGACTTCGAAAGTAAGTATTGATTATGAAACGTTGGACAGTCTGTTTCATTGGGGTGCTGCTCTGCCTGCTGGTCGCTTCGTCACCGACGAGAGGCCAACAGGTCTCTTTCTTGGAGAACCTTTCTTGGCAAGAGCTGATTCTCAAGGCGCAGGAGGCGGACAAACCCATATTCGTGGATGTGTATACCTCTTGGTGCGCTCCATGCAAGAGGATGGAAACCTCGGTCTTCAGTAATGCCAACGTGGCGGACTATGTGAACCGCACCTATCTCTCCATCCGCTTGGATGCGGAAAAGGAAAAAAGTCATGGCTTCTTTACACGGTTCCATCCAGGGGCTTACCCTTCCTTTTATTGGTTGGACAAAGATGGCAGACTGTTAAGTACAGAAAGTGGATATCTTCCTGCGGACAACTTTCTGAACCGTTGTCGTGAGGCCCGGACGAGCTCTCTGTGGAAACAACTGGAGGACTGCAGACAAAAGTGGGCTGCCGGTGTCAGGGATGAGGCCTTTGTCGACAAATACCTGTTCGAAGTGTTGCCGCAGGCATGTCCCGATTCTGTCCGTCCGTACTTCAATCTATATCTTGCGGAACTGACTCCGGATGAACTGAAAAGCGCACGCATTGGGAGACATTTGTGCCGTTTCACACGCTCCATCCAGGACGACAAGGTTTGGTCTACGTTGCTTCAATACAATGATGTCTACTCGTCTGTCCTTGATTCCTCTGTGGACTTCGACAGGCTGATGTATATGAATCTGGTGCGTATACCTGTTGCTGTGCGTTCGGATGAAACCAGTTTCCGTAAATACTTGAATCTGATTGAATCCCAGTCCTTTCCCAATAAAGCCCTTTATGACTCTTTGCTCCGCATGGAACTGAAGGTGTTCGATGGGAATTACCGGGAAGCACTGAATCAGGCCTTGAGTATTGGTGATGAATATGAAGGCAGTCATCCTTATTTGTACAGGGAAATGTTTTATACCTTCATCATCGGCAAGTTCTTCCTGGACGCTTATGACCCTTCCGACGCGGAAAGACGGGCTATCTTGGCATTGGCCGGGAAAGCGTTCAAGCTTACTCCTTCAAAGAGTACGGTGTCTTACCTGGCTGCTGCTTATGCGCGGAACGGCGACTACAGGAAGGCCTACGAGACGTTGGCCATATTGCCTTTCCATAAGGAACCGACATTGAGCAATGCCGTCTACTCATTGCTCAACCTGCCTCTTAAGAGGTGATTTTTCGGTCTGGATGGACAGCATTCAATGAGTTGATTCGACTAAATCTGTATCACATCAAACAATAGTAAGCCGGCTTTCGCTTTGTCGCGAAAGGCCGGCTTACTTCCTGTTACAACGTGTTTGGCGTAGGTTATTCCGTCTGGAGCGCCCTTTCCCATGTGTGGAGCACGTGCTCCTGGGTACTGATGATGCTACACATACATGTATGAGCCGCCCGCTGTCGTCCACTTCTCTCTCCG
>CAVINS010000074.1:0-12478 GCA_963643925.1 Bacteroidaceae bacterium | reverse complement strand
TTACGGATGCTTATTTCAGAATTTGCAGCACGTTTGCAGCACATCAAGGCTAAATTGCTTATAATGAGCGTTCATGCATTTTGAAGAGGTGAAGTAAGTCAGTAGGTAGACAAAAAACACATAAACAGAAAACAATCCCGTGCAGCCCGACAAAGGTTGCACGGGATTGTTTCTTCCGTACCAACGAGGAGGCTAAATCTACCAACGTGCCCCTCTATCTACTGTTCGCTCTCGAAGAAGAACTTCCGGATTAAAGAAACGGGAGATGTGTACTCTCTATCTCCAGTAATGTACGCTTGGCCTGCAAGCCGCCGGCGAAGCCGGTGAGGGAGTGGTTGGAGCCGATGACGCGGTGACAGGGAATGAGGATGCTGATGCCATTGGCACCGATGGCCTGTGCCACGGCACGGATGCCTTTGATGTTTCCCACACATAGGGCGATGTCTTTGTAGCTGCGGGTCTGACCAAAGGGGATCTCCAATAGGGCCCGCCACACACGTTGCTGAAAGTCTGTGCCGACGGGGTGTAGAGGAATGTCGAATACTTTGCGCTCACCGTCGAAATACTCGTCGAGCTGCTGCTTGGTCCGCTGAATGATGTCTGATGGGGCTTCGGTGAATTCTACATGCAGCAACCGGACGAGGCGATGCTTGTTGCGTTCCACACACGGCATTCCGTTCCAGTCGCAGAGGCAGAGTTTCTCACCGACAGCTCCCAGCAACAGTTCGCCGCAAGGGGATTCGTATCGACTCAAGTGGACGCTGACTTTCCCTCCGGTTTTACCCCAGCCGCAGTCCGATACCTTATTATATAGTGTCGCTCTTTCGGGTTCAAGACGTTCGGTGTCGGATAATTCTTCTCTGCTTTCATCCCACCTGCAGTCCGGTACCTTATTCTGTAGTATCGCTCTTTCGAACTTAGGACGTTCAATGCTGGGGCATTCTTTCGTGGCTGTTCTTTTCATTCTACTGAATGGTCTTGCATAGAAAGTCTATTTAGCAGAGTCTATCCCCCACATCTGGTTCAGCATTTCAATGGCGGACGGGGAGCGGAACACCTTCTCGCGGAAGGCGACGATGCCATCGGTCGGCATGTGGTCCTCGAAGGAGTTGACCAGGAAATCCGCCTCGAGGAGGATGCGGTGGTCTGCGGCGGTCACGGGGTCGTAGGTGTGATGATGGCCGATGAGCCAACAGATGTGGTCGGTCTGGGCGGCGGTGAAACCTCCGACTTCAGCCAGCACGCGGCGAGCTTCGTCGGGGCCCAGCTCCTCTTGCGCCTTGCCGTTGCAGTCGCCATACTTGGCCTCGGCGGGGTGAATGCCGATGTCGTGGAGGATGGCGGCGGCCTCGAGGATAAGCTGGGTCTCTTCATCGAGGTGCTCCAGTATGCCGATGGTGGCGGCGAAGTCGTGCACCTTCACGAAATGTTGTATGCGTGGCACGTCGCCACCGTCGTAATTGATCATTGCCCTCATCAGTCGGGCGAGTTGTGCGTTCATAATGTTTTATGCTTTATGGTTCGTTTGAATTTTCTGCGTGTTGGGCAAGAAAGCGGCTATCATACCGAGCAGGGGCAGGTAGGCGCTGACTTGGAAGATGTATTCGATGCTCGTGCGGTCTGCTAGCCAACCGAAGAAGGCTGACCCCAAGCCGCCCAGACCGAACATCAGACCGAAGAAGACTCCGGCAATCATCCCCGTTTTGTCGGGCATCAGGTCCGTTGCATACACCACGATGGACGAGAATGCCGAGGCGATGATGAGTCCTGCCAAGAATGCGCAGACAAGCGTGAACGTCAGGTTCATGTGAGGCATCAGCAGGGCAAATGGTGCGGCGCCGAGTATCGAAATCCAGATTACATACTTGCGCCCGAAGCGGTCCCCAAAGATTCCGCCTGCCACTGTGCCGATGGCGAAGGCGGCGAGGTAGATAAACAGACAGAGCTGCGAGGCCTGCACACTTATGTCGAACTTGTCTATCAGGAAGAAGGTGAAGTAGCTGGTGATGCAGGCCGTATAGAAATACTTCGAGAAGATGAGCAGCACGAGTATCAGCAATGCCCCATACTTGGCCCGACGGGAGATGTTGCTGTTCAGCAGCGGCTGGCGCTGTGGATGCGTGGTCACGTAGCTCATCCTCACCTTGTACCACTTGCCTAGGCGCAGCATGATGAGTGCAGCCGCCAGGGCAGCCAACGCGAACCACGAGATGGCCCACTGTCCGAAAGGCAGGATGATGAGCGCCGCCAACAGCGGGCCCACAGCCGAGCCACCATTGCCGCCCACCTGAAAGATAGACTGTGCCAGACTCTTCTTACCGCCTGACGCCATCTGCGCCACCCGCGATGCCGTAGGGTGGAACACCGATGAACCGAGACCTACGACGCTAACAGCCAAAATGATGAGCACGAAGTTGTCGGCAAAGGCCAACAACAGCAGTCCCACCAGCGTGAAGCACATCCCCACGGACAGGGCATAGGGGCGCGGGTGTTTGTCTGCATAGAGTCCTGTGAAGGGTTGCAGGATGGACGATGTCATCTGAAACACGAACGTGATGACGCCTATCTGAGCGAACGTGAAGTCGAATTTGTCCTTCACAATAGGGTATATGGAAGGTATGATGGACTGAATCATGTCGTTCAGGAAATGTGAGATGCTGCAAATGATGAGCATCGAATAGACCGTCCCTTCGGTCATCGTCGGGTTGCCGACTATCTTGTTGGCTATATTTCTTATATTCATACTACTTCTTGTCGTTAAGCCAAAGAAAATCCTCTTCCGTCTTCAGCCTTTCTTATTGTCCAGCAGAAATTGCGTGAACCGCTTCAGCCCTTCTGCCAGTGTGTCGCGCGGGCAGGCGATGTTCCACCGCATGAAACCTTCGCCCTCGGCACCATACATGGCACCGGCGTTGAGCCACAGCCCGGCCTCGTCAATCAGCCGTCGCTCCAGTTCTTCCGTGGGGATGCCCAGTTTGCGGCAGTCCATCCAGACGAGGTATGTTCCTTCCAACGCGGTCAGCGGAAACTCCGGCAACTGCTTCTCGCAGTATTCCTTCATGTAGAGGTGGTTCGCGTGGAGATACACGATGAGCTGGTCCAGCCATTCTCCGCCCTCGTTGTAGGCCGCTTCGGTGGCTATCACTCCGAAGGGGTTGACGTCGCACACCTCGTTGTCGTTGATGGCTCGGTCTATCTTGGCCCGTCGGTCGGCATCCGCACAGACGATGTTGGCTATCTGAAGTCCGGCAATGTTGAACGCCTTGCTGGCGGAGATGCAGGTGACCGAGTGGTGCAGAAACTCTTCGGAGATGGATGCGAACGGCGTGTAGCGGTGATTGGGGAAGACGAACTCACAATGAATCTCGTCAGCAATGACCGTCACCCCGTGGCGGATGCATATCTCGCCGATGCACGTGAGCTCCTCCACGGTCCACACACGGCCGGCGGGGTTGTGAGGGTTGCAGAGCAGCATCACCTTCGCCTTCGGGTCGGCGGCCTTTCGCTCCAGGTCATCGAAGTCGATGGTGTAGGTGTGGTCGGCATAGATGAGCGGCGAGGAGAGCGCCTCGCACTTGTTGTTGCGGATGGCCGGGAAGAAGCAGTTGTAGACCGGAGTCTGCACTAGCACCTTGTCGCCCGGCACGGTCAGTGCCTTGATGACGGCGGACACGGCTGGCACCACACCGATGGTGTAGATTATCCATTGGCGGTCCATTCGCCATGCATGGCGGCGGTCGAACCAGTTGACGACCGCCTCATAGTAACTGTCGGGCACGTGTGTGTAGCCGTAGATGCCGTGCTCTACCCGTTGGCGCAAGGCGTCTACGATGGCTGGTGCCGTCTGGAAATCCATGTCGGCCACCCACATGGGCAGCACGTTGTCGCGTGTGGCGCTGTCCCACTTGCAACAGTTGGTTCCCCGTCGGGGAATCTGTTTATCGAAGTCGTATTTCATAACTTTACCTTATTAATATGGTAGCTCGTTTTATAAGTATCCATAACCACGTCCTGTTCGTTAGCAAGAGCGGTGGCCTCACAGAAACATACGTTTGTCGTACGAATAGTTCTGTCCGTCGCGCAACCGAATCTCGCAGTCGGCAGGGGCCTTGAT
The DNA here is from genome assembly GCA_963643925.1 of Bacteroidaceae bacterium. GTDB lineage: Bacteria > Bacteroidota > Bacteroidia > Bacteroidales > Bacteroidaceae > Phocaeicola_A. The sequence continues at coordinate 8,364 of CAVINS010000074.1, read as the reverse complement.
GTTCGCATCGATGGTGACGGAACCAATCTCGTCAGCCACGATGCGTCCCGACATGGGGTTTTTGATGTTGGTGATGCGTCCACGGATGTCCGCCTGCAGGGTACTGTACTCGAAGGCCCGGTCGCAGTCGGGACCGAAGGTGCAGTTCTCCAACACCAGGTCTTGGGCGTAGCAGAGCGGTTGCTCGCCGGTGATGTGGCAGTTGACCAACCGCAGGTTCTTCGAGTGCCAACCCAGGTACTCACCATTCAGTTCCGAGTCGTAGACCGTGACGTTCTCCACTTCCCAAAAGGCATCCTTCGTCGTGATCTTAGCGTTGTGTATCTCCACGTCCTTGGTGTACTGGAACACGTACTTGCTGTCGCTCTCCAGTCCGTCCACACGGATGTTGTGGCTCAGCATGAAAGGGTAGGTGCCTCCGTGCAGCACCAGGTCCTTGATGCGAATGCCGTTGCATCGCCAGAACGTTTCGTCGGCATCGTTCATCGTCACCTTCTCCAGCTCCAACTCGCTCATCTCGCGAAACATCTTCGGCGCGTCGATGACCGTGTTGGTCATCCTCAGATGGTCGCAGTACCACAACGCCGATCGTCCGCCCACGTCGAAGTAGCAGTGGTCTATCACGAACCCGTGCACGTGCCAGAATGGGTAGTTACCCTCGAAACGGCAGTGAATCGCCTCGATGTTGCTACATTCCTTGATGGCCGACTCGCCGGCCCGTATGGTCACATCTTCCAGACGAAGATTGTGCGACTCGAACAAGGGGCGCTCGCCCCCGAACTCAGCATCTTTGATAAGTTTCATCTCTTTTTATCTTGTTTTAGTTGTTAAGCAATGCTTTTTTCATCCATTGTTCTCGCTTCAGGCGGATGAGGAACATCAATCCCCGGAAGCACAGCTCTACGCACATGGCTATCCAGACACCCTTCAACCCTAGCGTAGGAGCAAGCCAGGCCGCCAATGACAGCCGTACTGCCCAAATGCTGAAGAGGTTCATCACACAAGGCACGAAGGTGTCCGTCGCCCCGATGAAAACCGAATAGGCCACGATGGACGCCGCGAACATAGGCTCGGCGAACGCCTCGATGCGTAGGGCCATCACACCCAACTGCCGAATCTCCTCGATAGGAGTCATCAGCCCGATAATCTCCGGTGCGAACAGATACATCAGTACACCCATCACTCCCATGACGGCCATTCCCATGAGCACGGTGATGTTGGCCAGACTGCGTGTCAGCTTCAGTCGTCCGGCGCCGATGCTCTGTCCTACCAGGGTGGTGGCGGCATCGGCAATCCCATAGCCAGGCATATAGCAAAGACTCTCTGCTGTGATGGCGAACGAGTTGGCGGCAATGGCGCAGACCCCAAGCGGGGCCACGATGAGGGTCGTCATAATCTGAGCGCAACAGATGAAGGCATGTTCCACACCCATCGGGAGCCCGATGTGAATGGCATTCTTCAGTATGCGGGAGCGCGGTCGGAACCGCCCTGGCTCGCCCTTCAGCTTCAGCTTGTCCGAGCGGGTGAGCAGATACCACAGCATTGCCCCGGCAACCACTAGCTCGGCGGCGGCCGTTCCTAAGGCTGCACCTACCACACCCAGTCCTGCTCCTGGCAGGGTGATCGAAACGCCGCGAATCGTCCACTCGTGCGAGGGGAATATCAGCAGGTAGTTGAAGATGACGTCGAGCAGACACATCGACACCCCTGCCAGGCTCGGCACCTGCATGTTGCCGCTGCATCGCAGCATTCCACCCACCAAAAAGTTCATCTGTAAGGCGGGCAGCACGAGTGAGAAAATGCAGAAGTAGAGCGAGGCGTTGCGTTGGATGGACGGGTCACCTCCTAGCCAGCCGGGCAACGCGTCACTGATGGATACCCCGACTGCGCCAAGCAACAGACCGAAGACGAGAATGACGGAGAGCGATTGCCGCAGCACGTCGCGTGCGCCATGCATGTCGCCGGCCCCAATCTTGTGGGCCACCTGTACCGAGAATCCCGTGGCGGCAGATGCACACAGGCCGGAGAAAAGCCAAGTGGTAGTCGACACCAATCCGATGGAGGCTGAGGCCTCGGCCCCGAGACTGCCCACCATAGACGCGTCGATATACTGCATCACGATGGACGAGAACTGCGCAATGATGGCAGGCACACTGAGTTGGAAGGTGAGTTTCACCTGTTGCCCCAGTGTAAGCGGCTCGCCCTTGCGTATGAGCGCAAGCAGACTCTCTGTTTTCCGACTGTTATCCGACACGTTCTTTCTACCGGTTGTTTATCGGGCGCAAAGGTAATGAAATCCTGTCATCCATTGGTAGATGAATGACGGATGTTGCGACCCATATTACATAATTACTATAGAAAAATATGACACCCGATAGCAGACAAATTCTCGTCGTGTGTCCCTACTGACTGACTCATGGTGCATTTATTTCACTAAAAGATGCCAATCATTTTGATTATTGGGAGAATGGTTGTACCTTCGCACACTTAATGGTGAGGTATGTATCCTCCCAAAAGCACAAACGAACACAACAATAATGAAAACGAATAACATCGTCAGACTCTTTCTGGTAGCCCTTGCACTGACGGGCACTGTGGCTTGTACCGAGAAAAAAGTAAAAAGCTTCGCCGAAGCACAGCCGTGCAAGACTATGACGGCTACGCTCTGTACCCTCGAGAACAAGTGGTATTATGTGGGGCAGATAGAAGCCAAGACCTCCACCGCTGTAGGCTTTTGCGTGCCCGGCACTGTGGCCAAGGTTTATGTGGATGAGGGAGACCCCGTTGCCAAAGGACAGTTATTGGCCGAGCTCGACCCGCAGGATATGCAGAACAGCTACAATATGGCCAAGGCTACGCTCGACCAGGCGGAGGATGCTATGAGGCGTGTGAACATGATGCACGACGAGCAGAGTGTGTCGGACATTAAATACGTGGAGGTGCAAACCAAACTCGAACAGGCGCGCAGCATGTATGCCTCGGCGGAGAAACGGCTTAAGGACACGAAACTCTATGCTCCTGCGGCCGGTGTCATCGGTAAACGCAGGATAGAGGTGGGTGAGAACTACGGCCTGGTGATGTCCGCCTTCACCATACTCGATTTGAGCGATGTGGTGGCGAAGACTCCTATTCCCGAACGTGAAATCTCCAAGATAAAGAAAGGCGATGAAGCGAAGATCTGTGTGCTCGCCCTTGGCGACTCGGTCTACTTCGATGCCAAGGTGGATGCTGTCGGCGTGGCGAGCGACCCGCTGACACACAGCTACGAGGTGCGGCTCAACGTGAACAACCGCGACCGCCAGTTGATGCAAGGCATGGTGTGTAACGTGCAGCTGTGGCCACAATCCACCTGCGGACAGAGGGGCTTCGTACTGCCCGTTAGTGCCGTGAAGGTGAACACCGAAGATGACCACTACGTGTGGGTGGTGCGCGACGGCAAGGCCTACCGTCAGTCGGTGGTGATAGGCATCTATGCAAAAGATGGCGTTGTTGTCTATGAAGGCATCAACGATGGCGACCACATCATCGTGGAGGGCCAGACCAAAATTTGTGAAGGACAGTCGATAAAGGAGGTTGACTGATGGAAATGCCAAATTTTACAAAGGCTACCATGCACAACCATCGGCTGGTTGTGTTCTTCATTCTGCTGCTGGTAGCCGCTGGCATCTTCTCGTTGTGGAAAATGCCCAAGCAAGAGTTCCCCGAATTCAAGATGGCTGTGGGAATGGTGGTGGCTGTCTACCCCGGTGCCTCTGCAGAAGAGGTGGAGCAGCAACTGACCAACCGACTGGAGGATTACGTCTTCAGTTTTAATGAAGTGAATGCCGAGGAGACTACCTCGTCGTCCAGCGATGGGTATTGCTCCATGATGGTCATGCTCAACGACGAAGGCGCCAAGGACCCCAATGCCGTGTGGGGACGGATACGAGACGGACTGCCTTTGTTGCAGAAAACCCTATTGCCTGCCGGTGTGCTGGGCGTGGCGGTGCTCGACAACTTTGGCGAAGCCGCGGCTGAGCTGATTGTACTCGACAGCGACGACAAAAGCTATCGCGAGCTTGGCGACTATGCCTCGGACCTGAAGAGAGACCTGCTCGGCGTGAAGAACATTACAAACCTTCGCATACAGGGTGTCTTGCACGAACAGATAAGCATCTACCTGGACAAGGAACGCATGGTTCGCTTCGGTGTGAACAATACGATGATCAGTGCACTGCTGGCTATGCAGGGCGTGACTACGGGTGGCGCGCACATCGAGTCGGGCGATTCCGACATGCCCATCTATGTGACCTCTAACTACACCACCGAACAGGAACTGGGCGACCAAATTATCCTGAACGACCCTTCCGGCAAGCTGGTGCGGCTGAAAGATGTGGCCCGCGTGGTGCGCGAATACCCTGAAGTGAAGAGTTTCATTACCAATAACGGACGCCGTGCAGTGCTCGTGGGGATGGAGATGAAGAAAGGTGGAGATATCGTTGCCTTCGGTAAGGAGGTGGACGAGCATGTGGATGCCTTCAAGAAGAATCTCCCCCAGGGTGTCAACGTGACCCACATTGCCAACCAACCCAAGGTGGTGAAGGACTCCATCATCGGGTTCTTTGGCGATTTCCTCGAGGCTATCGTCATCGTGGTGCTGGTGATGATGCTGCTGTTCCCTATACGGTCGGCCGTGGTGGCGGGATTCTCCATCCCTATCACCATAATGATTACATTTGCTTTGATGAACGCCTTCAACATACCGCTCAGCAATGTCACGCTCGCCGCCTTGATGGTGGCGCTCGGTATGGTGGTCGACGACTCCATCATCATCATCGACGCACATCAGGACCTGTTGCGCCAGCATAAGTCCAGCTGGTTCGCCTCCGTCATGAGTGCTCACAACTTCTTCCCCTCCATCAGTGTGGCCACACTGAGCATATGCTTCGTGTTCCTGCCCACACCGGTGTTTCTGCCGACATTCCTGGCTACATTCTTCGAAGTGTTCATCTTCACACTCATACTTTCCCTGCTCACCTCGTTGCTGGTGGCCATGTTGGTGGTACCGTTGCTCAACCACAAGTTCCTTGGCAAATCGTCTCTGTCGGAGAGCAAGCTGAAGGAATCGCGGTTCCTCGCTCCTATACAGAAAGGCTACGAGTGGACCTTGGATCGCTGCTTCCGCCATCCGTGGCTGACGATTACCGTCTGCGTGGCGATTGTCGTTGGGGGTGTGATGCTTTTCAAACAATTGCCGCAACGCATGATACCGAATGCCGACCGCGACCAGTTCGTGGTGGAGATTTATAACCCCAAAGGCTCGGGTATCGACCATACGGCAGCCATCACCGACAGTGTGGCCCGTGTGATGCAGGCCGACGATAGGGTGGTGGATGTCACCCAGTTTGTGGGCCAGCTGATGCCGCGCTTTATGGTGTCCGCCCCCATCGCCATGGGAGGCAAATCCTTCTCACAGATAGTGATACGCACCAAGGGCAACAACGAGACACTCAGTCTGATACGGGACTACACCGGTTACTTCGAGGAACGTTGGCCCGATACGTTCGTCCGGATGTTTCAACTCTCATATTGCATGGCCTCCACCGACATCGCCTTGATGCTAGAGGGCGAAAACCTCAAGGAACTCCATCAGGCTGCCGACACCATCAAGCAATACATGCGTTCGCAGGACGGGTTGCTGTGGATTCACGATGCCTTTGGCGAGAAACAGCCCATCGTGCGTGTCGACCTAGACCCCATCAGTGCAGCTCAGCTGGGCGTGACGCGACTCTCCGTCTCCTCCAGTCTGGCTATGAAGTACGGCGGATTCAAGGCCGGAAGCATCTGGGAGGACGATTACGAATTGCCTGTGCTCCTCTATACCGCTAACCGTGAGAAACAGAAGGACTTGACCGACCTGGGCAACGATTATGTGGGGACGGCGCTGGGTGGCAACGTACCGCTTCGCCAAATCACACGTATCCATCCAGACTGGTGCGAGTCGAACATTATGCACGCCCAGGGTAAACGCTGCGTCAACGTACAGGCCGATGTGCGTCCGGGTTTCAGCAAGGCGAAGACTTCACAGAACATCAATAAATATGTGAAGGAAGAAGTCATCCCGAATCTCTCTGGTGACGTGAAATACAAGAAATGGGGAGCTGAGCAATTGAACAGCAAGATTGGTGAGCCGTTGGTAAAGAGCTTCCTCGTCAGCCTCTCCGTCATACTGCTCGTGATGGTGCTCAACTTCAAGCGGTTCCGCTTGTCGCTGCTCGCTATGGTGGGCACGCTGCTCGCTCTGCCTGGTGCCGCTCTTGGCCAATGGATGTCGGGCAATGACTTCAGCATGACCTCCATGCTCGGACTCTTCTCCCTGCTGGGTATCGTGATGCGTAACTCCGTCATCATGTTTGACTATGCTGAGGAACTGAAGGCCAAGGGTATGGCTGTGCGCGAGGCTGCCATCGAGGCCGGACGCCGACGGATGATTCCCATCTTCCTGACCTCCGCCACCACGGCGGTGGGTGTCATTCCTGTGATGTTCTCCGAGAGTACCCTCTGGCCCTCTATGGGATGGGTCATCTGCTTCGGAACCCTCACCGCCACGCTGCTCGTGGTGACAGTGATGCCGTGCGCTTATTGGAAACTTATGGAAAATAAATCAAAGAAATGAAACACTTAAGCATATACCTCTCCGTACTCTTGTTTGCCGCTGCGACAACACTCTCCGCACAGGCAGTCTTTACCCTTGACGAAGCCGTCGCTTCTGCTCGGCAGAACAACAACGACTTGCAGAAGAGGCGCTTGGACGTGCAATCCATGAAAGAGCAGAAGAAGGAAATCTTCACCAAGTATTTCCCCACCATAGGAATGTCGGTAACCGCTTTCACCCGTGAGAAGGGACTCTTCCAAGGCACGAATGCACTCGATGGATTGTTTACCCTCATGTCGGAAGAAGAGAACTTTACGGCTGAAAATGTCCAGATTCTGAAACAGGGATACATAGGAGGTCTGCGTATGGTGCAACCCATCTATACCGGAGGACGACTGACCAGCGCCAACAAACTTGCCGGCATTGGCGTGAAGGCATACGATGAGATGGCCTCCCTTAAGGAAAACGAGATTACGCAGGAGGTGGAGAAATATTTCTGGCAGCTGGTACAGCTCTATGAGGCGGAGAAGTCGTTGCTGACGATGGATACTCTGGTAGAACATGCCCGCCACGACGCTGCGTTGGCACTTAAAGCCGGACTGGTTACCCCCAACGACGAGATGCAGGTGAACCTCTATGGTACCGAGCTGGAGAGTATGCGTTTGCAGGTGGAGAACGGCAAGAACCTCTGCCGTGAGTATTTGGCCTATCTGCTGGGAGTAGAAACAGTGGACAGCCTCCTGTGGAACGACATTTACAATGTGAAGGAGCCTTTGACTTATTTTGCTGATCCCGAGACTTCCTTGCTCGACCGCCACGAGTTGAACCTCCTGAAGTTCAACCTCGAGGCTGCTCAACAGAAGCGGAAATTCTATCGGGGCGAGTTGTTGCCTACCGTGGGCGCTATGTTCGCGTTGAGTTACCACTACCTATATGCGAAGCGTGATGGTGGAGCCTTCAACAATGTGCTCGACCAGAATAAGGTCACTTGGATATTGGCCGCCAACGTCTCTATCCCCATCACCGCTTGGTGGGGTGGTTCGCATACTCTGTCCCGCCACAACATAGCCGTCCGCGAGGCCCGCATGGACTACGATGACAAGCAGAAGCTGATGCGTGTGCAGATTTCCCAAAAGTGGAACACCTTGAACGAGAAGTACAAGCAAGTGGACTTGGCTCGCCGTCAGCTGGAACAGGCTGAGCAGAACCGCAAGCAGCACGCCAGTGCCTACCGTAGCGGCTCAGCCACCATGACCGACCGCCTGCATGCCGATGCCCTCTACGAGAAGTCACGCACCCACTACATCGATGCCTGCGTAAAGTATCGTCTCGCCGTCACCGAGTATCTGCACGCTACGGGGAGATAGAGGGTGTAACGCATTCTTTTTCACAAAATAACACGTATAATACAAGGGAATCGTCCGAAAAATCCTCTACAAGATTGTTCGGCTCGCAGTCTTTTTGTACCTTTGCGCCGCAAAATCGAGGCAGCTGAAGATTCATATGTAGTTAGTAGGTGATTGCAGATTTGCAGCTTGGAAGAGCTGGAAACTCCATCTAATTTTTAATTATTGTTATTATGGATCATTCAAGAAGACTGACGTTTACAATTCTCTCCATTTCTCTCCTGACCGTCATGGCGGGTGCAGCCATCGCCCCTGCACTGGGAGTCATTCAAGAACATTTTTCCGGATGCAGCAGTGTGCTGATACAACTGATTGTCAGCATGC
>CAVINS010000073.1:0-12536 GCA_963643925.1 Bacteroidaceae bacterium | reverse complement strand
AGTGAGTTCAGATTCGGCATCGTCTTGGTCGGTTGGTTGGCAAGATATGTGTTGATGAGTACCACGCGAAGCATGGCACGCGCATCACTGTTTTGCAGGAGCTGGAAGAGCATTTCATCTATCTCCGCATAGGCAAAGGCACGGCGCAAGCCTTGCACGGAGTAACTGCCTTTCGGCAATTCCTTCCGCTCTTTTGCAAATTGCACCGACGGACTTGGCTCTGCAGCCATGCCATAGTCAGCCTCGTTGATCTCGACAAGTTTCCAAAAGCTTTCGTGCTGCATGTGGAAATACGGCTTGCTGATGTCGGGCGTGAATATGGCTGAGGATCCGAGGTATCTGTGCCAAACAGCTTCAAACTTCTCTATCAAACCGTCAGACAGGTCGATATATGGAGTCAGTATGACATCTTCCTCGACAAGGTCGATGATTGCCAAAAGCAACACCGCCTTGTGAGGAGCCTTGTGGCCCTTCACCTTTGCCGTGTGCAAAGAGGAGAATGCATCCATATAGTGCCTAAGTTCCATCATATCGTTATACTTTCTTTCTGTTTATCAGCCAAACAAGGCTCCTTGTGTAAGCGTTGTGGGCTGACTGTTGACTCCTTATCAAGCTGTTCACATCCCATGAATAGCCTCGCAATTCGTTTTCCACCCAGAGGTCGTTGTTTCGATTGTAAAGTGAGAAGACGATGTAGATGCTGCCGGCTTCTTGTTTCTCTTTCTCATAGTCAATCTCGTCGGAATGCGGCTTCTTGTATTGAGGATAACCCATTGCCACAAGTTGTTCTCGGGTGTATATCTTTGGACCACCTTTTAGCAGACGGCACAGCGGCTGAACCGTTTTGTTGTCGTGCAACAGAATGTATCTGGCATTGATGAGGCTCATGTCCAAATTCATAGAGCCCCTCGATGTTCCTGCCCTCAAGTTGTATAGATGGTTCTTCCGTATCCAGTCAAGTTGCTCTTGATTCTTGTAATACGCCACGATAACCGAAGTTTCATCAGGCATGAAGTCTCTGTCTTCGCCAATAGGTTCCGGCAGGTTCTCCGTCACCATGCTGTGGTCTGTCTTTGAATAGATGTCATACTGATGGTACGACAGTTTCTCTCGCTCTGACGCACGGTCAAGCATGTGCGCCTTCACCTCGGCAAGGAACTGGCGTAGCGGCAGGTTGTCGTGTTCCCAATGTCCGGGGCGGATACTGAACGCACCAAGTCCTGGCACAATCTCGTGGTAGCCCTGTATCACCCGGTTCTCTGTTCCAGGATAAAGGACGTATGCACCGCTTGTTCTGCGGATGGCATCCTTATACGCATGCATCTTCAGCAAGTCAGCACGTTTGTAAATACCCAGTTCCTGCTGGCTCTTTTCTACGTCGAGCTCCTCGCTGATGTCCGATTCGTCTTCCAGCACCACTTTGTTGAGTCTGTATTTGGCATCGAAGTGGATATGAGTAATCAAATCCTGTTTCTCTGCTTCGCTTTCCGTGATATCGCCCGGCCACAATGATAGTGTGTAGTCAGGGCGCATGGCCATGGTCCAGCTTCCTGCCAACTTGATGGCATCAGCCTCATCTGCGGCTTTGCTGAATGTACGGTTGTAATAGAACGCCACATTGAGGTCACGCATTGATGACTTACTCTTGCCGCGCAGTATCAATCGCTTGCCCTGCATCAACTGCAAGTCTATCTTGTCCTCGTCCATCTTGACCAACTTCTTGATGTCGGCCTCATCGATGCGGAAGAAGTCGCTGATGAGTTCCTGTAGCTTGAAGAACAGCCAATACTCATACAGAGTTGCCACATTCTTCTTTCCTGCCTCATAGATGTTGTCACCGCCGGTCCAGTTGAGCTTGGCGGCAAGGTCAAACATCAGCCATGCCTGCAATACCTCGCGGTAGCCTTCCTTGCGCTGCAACACCGGACTGTTCATGTTCAGATGCGTTGGTGATGAGACCTGACGAAAGACCTGACTGTCAAGGAATCCGTCTATCTTGCTGATGGTATGGTTAGCCTCATCCTTCAGACGTTCGGAGGCATTCTTCTTGCATTGCAGGTCATCGCAGAACTGACGGAATGTGTTGAGGGCAAACTTGACAAACTGGTTCTCCTGGTTGTCAACGGTGTCTCTCTTATAGTCTACGTCCAGCATTCGTGGCACACTCGTAAGGCATTGCGGCATGCCGTTTCCAAAACTATTTGGCAACTTGATGCGGTCGTTTGATGTTGCCATCTGGCGAATGTTGCGCCGCGATAGATGACGCACACCCACGATATTGCGCTGCACCACCGTCTCCGTCCATTTCCTCACAGGGTTAGCCATAATCTTATGGATGGCTTCCTGAAATTGGCTGCTGTCTATGATGGAACGGACAAACGAGAACTTCTGGTAGAGTGTCTGCGACGTGGCGTTTTCATCCACTTCGAGTTGTTGTGTGGCCGGCGAACCTTGAAGCAATACAAGGTCGGTATAGTACGCTGCAATCTCGTCGAGCATCGTGCGGTAGTCGTTCTCATAGTCTGCTTTTACGGAGCGAACTTCCAGCTTTACCTTACCGACGATGTTGCCTGTCTTGATTTCCTGCACCTCAAAGTTCAACTGACCGACATAGATGCCGGTGCGTATCTCGCCCATATTGCGGTGGGCCTTGAATGAAGAGAAATATACTATTTCATTCTCTTCTGCAAACTGGAACACATGCGACTCGTCACCGACAAACTCATACTGATAGGAAGCACCTTCCACAAGTTGATAGGCAGACACACCATTGCTGACCTCATCCTCGTAATACAATTTTGCTTTTGAGGATGAAGCCACGATGCTCAGCTTCACCATTCCGTATTGGCTACTGCTGATGGGTATCGTCAGACTGTCACATTCTTTTATCATAGGTCAGCTTATGCTTCTGAGAAACTTGTAAATCCGTTGGCCATGGCTGCATCATACATGCGCTGTATCTTGTCGGCTGTAAGTGGATACATAGCCTCTGTCACCTTGTCTTTGCTTATCAATGTCGTTTCTTTCTGCACTTCTCCGCTGAAGCACTCTTTCCAGAGAGCGTTAAGCGTAGCGTCGAGCTTCTTGCGAGAGCCGTGCAACTTCGGCATCAGCTTCTGCACGATGGCACAGTCAAGGATGTCTTTCAGATTCATCTTGTCTTTCGTGTCGTCATGTTTCTGTGCCTGACTGATGAAGCGGTAGATTTCCGTTGCCGAACGGTAGCCGAACTCAGCATTCACCGACTTCAAGTCTTTGAAGAAATTGCCCAGTGTCACCTTTATCTCTTTGTCGTCAGCCAACTCCTTGCTGGTTGCGATATTGACAAAGCTCTCCGCCATGTCCTGCGCTTTGCTGTTGATGCAGTCGCGGTCGATAGGCTTCATCTCTCCGAGGAAGGTGTCCATCTCTTCGGGTGCAATCTTGAACTCTATCACATTGGCGCGGTCAAGCACCTTTGGTGAGAACATATATGTAGTTTCGTCCACATTGATGGTTCCGATGATGAACAGGTTGCTCGGCAGACTGATTGACTGTGGCACTTTGCCTTCGCCTTTCCACAACGGGATAGCCTTGTGGCTCTCCATGGCAGAAAGGAAGTCTGCAAAATATCGCTCCACATAGCTCATGTTCATCTCATCGAGAATGAGGAAATATGGTTTGTTGCTGTTATCTACCTTGTTTGCTTCCATCAAGAGGTCGAGCACTCCACTTTCCGGCTTCACATACTGGTTCTCCTGCAAAGCATTGGGGAATCCGAGCAGCGGTTCACGATTGGTCCAGTCTGCACCAACAGGCACCACGCACATCTGGCTGTCGTCTTTAATGAGTGCGCTGGCAAAAGCCAAGGCAAGTTGTGTCTTACCCGAACCTGCCAAACCGCTCAATATCAAGAAACGCTTTGACATGAGTGAGAAGGCAAAACGCTTGATTAGTTGGTCGCTGTACAACAAGCCTGTCTCACTGATGAGGGAAATCATTCGGGCGATGGAGAATGGAGTTGCAGTTTCAGATTCAATTTTTTTTGAATGGATCTCTTGTTGCCCTTCATCTTGTTCTTCTTGCTGTCCTTCTATCTTTCTACCTTTGTTATCTACAAATACCTGCCAAAGTTCCCACTTGTTTTCTTCTTCGTTCCTTCTAACTTCAAATTCTTTGCCAAAGCATTTTGATATGAAATTACCAAGCTTACGAATTTCCAATTGGTATGTTGTTTCCGTATCACCTGGATACCATTCTGTACTCAAGTATACAGTATGACCCTTTAATGTGAATGGGTCAAGGAACCAACGACGTCTAGGGTTATTCAATTCCGTCAATCTCTCTTCTGGAACATATTTGAACATGCCTGTGAGACTAGCATCATCTCCAGCAGAAATTTTTATGGAATCACCTAATTTAAAGTCCGGTACATATCGCTCTATTTTCGACCACAAAGGTGAATCATAAAAGTGAGCCATGCATTTCAATGCAAATGTACAGTGCTGTTTAACAGAAAACAGCAACTTTTCTGTTTTCTGGGTGTCATCATTAGTTGATGTCATATATGTGAGCCTTATATAGTTTTCTTCGTTATCAGTATTGCCAAATATTATTTGCGTGGAATTTTCTACCAAAAAATCTCTGATAGAGAAATTCTGATACTCCAAATTGTTAAGGTAACTTCTTCCGTCTTCTCGTAAATTTAGATTACACGTATATTCCCTTTTATCTTGCTCACCAAAAAAGTTCTCAATTTCCGAATTATATGAATTATAAAAATCCATAGAGAATTCAACCGTTTTTGAACCTTTTGATGTTGACTTATATAAGGGCAAGTGTGATAGGATGAAGCACATGCCTTTTACAAAATCTTCTTTGTATACAGTGAAAGTTATCTCTTTTATAGACGGTCTATCCACATCAGTACCACAAATGACACTCAAAATGTCATTTGAAATATTGATGGATGTTTCACCCGATTTTGCAGGAGCCAACTTTAGCAGGCTATCTTGCATTTTTACTTTTTTTGTTGCCTCCATCTTATCAATTTTCAAATTGTCCTTCATAAACAGCAGACAATAATCTTAAATCTGTCATACCTTCTGCTGCCGCGAACTGTAATGCCGAACTGTTTTCCACAAGGAAATTTCTAATATTGAATCCGTTTTGTGTCAGTCCTTTTAAGTATATGCGTCTGTCTTGACGATTGTATAATGTAACGATATAAACCTGCGTCTCGTTCTCACCAAAAAACATCTCAATAGAGTACTTCAATTTGGCGTAAATGGGGCTGTCATAGTTGTATGCTTCACTACCTTTTGACGATGACTTGTATAATGGACACTGTGATTTTATGAAATCCAAAGCATCGTAAAAATCTTGCTTATGGATAAGGAAAGGTATTTCATATTCTTCTCCATTAGCAACCATGCCAAAAGTCAAAAACTCACAGATTTCTAGAGAAAGATTAATGCTCGTTTCTCCAGAATTGCAGGGATTTTGCTTCCAGCAACAATCCTGACGTTTAGCATATTTGACATATTTCATAGGCTTATGTACTTATTAGTTATCAAATAATACAACACAGCGTATATGGTGTTTACACTGACAGCATTACCAGCCTGTTTGTATAGAGCGCCGTCACTTACATTATGTTTGCGAGCGTTACGTACAAATTTAGCATCAAATCCTTGAAGCATAAAAGCTTCTTCGGGCGTTAGTCTGCGAATAGGAAGTTTTGCCAATTCTTCCTTAGACAATATATTTGCTTCATTAATTTTACCTTTTGAATCTATAAAATCCTGGCTGTAGTAATTGTCTTGACATGCTCTGTGCATTTTATGCATTGATGCTGTCAATGGTCTTGCAATCTGCATGTTGATCTCTGACTTTGACTTGAAGTTTGCCGAACCATCAGAAAGAATTGTTGGTTTAATTCGTTCCGACAGATAATATTTCTTGTCTACTGTCTGCGCAAGAACATCTATCGTATTATCAAAATTTAGTACGCTAGCATCCTTGTATATACCATCAAATAATGCCGCAACATTACTTGCCGAAAAATTATATACCTGCTCACTGGAAAGATTGTCTAAAGTGGCAAAGATTAGAACTCTATTTCTTGTTTGAGGTAAATGAAAATCGGCAGTATTAAACACATCCGAAATTATTGTATATCCTAAACACTCCAGCTCTTTCTTGATACGCAAAAATGTTCTTCCTTTATCATGGGTACGCAGATTCTTTACATTTTCCAACAAAACATATCGAGGCTTTTTTACTTTGAGAATATCAATGATTCTGAAAAATAATTGGCCTCTATCTTCGTTAAAGCCGGCTTGTTTCCCCATCATACTAAAAGTCTGGCATGGGAATCCACCTGTCAAAAGATCAAAATTTGGCAGCTGTTCAATGTTTTTTTTGTTGGCTGTAAAATTTACAATATCACCAAGAGCAACTTCCTCCTTTCCTACATGATAATTGGAGCAATACGTTTTAACTGCATTGGATTCTATTTCAGAATAGCCAACACAGCCTATATCTATATTGTTATCTTTCGCCAGCAAGTCAATAGCTCGGCGAAATCCACCAATTCCTGCAAAAAGTTCTAGGTGTTTCATTTTATAAATTTCATTATACCTTTACCAATGGCTTCTGCAAGCTTAACAGGAACGGCATTACCAATTTGTGCATACCAATTGTTTTGTGAACCGGTAATTATATAATCATCCGGAAATGTTTGTATTCGAGCTGCTTCACGAGGGCTCAAACCTCTTGCATCCCAAGGATGAATGTACATATTGCAATCAAACTTCATATGTGACGTTATTGTTTTGCAAATTTGGTTCTCATCCAATTTGAAATACTTGTCCTTAAAGATACTATTTCTTCTCTTGTAAGGCATGATGTCGGCTATTGATTCATGGAGAGAGTTTGCACCCTGAGGAAGCCGTCTGAAAATCTCAATATCACGTTCGTTGTTATAGCGGTTTTTGTGATTGTAGAGTTTCGTTATTACCTTATCACCATTGATAAAATGATAAAAATCATTCATCATATAGGTAAAATCGCATTCGGTAAATCCAGACTCTACGCATTCTATCCCCTTTGAACCTTTTTCTTTCTTGGCTACAAGGTGTGGCAATCCTTCAAGAGCATCCTTCAAGACAAACGGCGTACGCTTGTTTTTATATATCTCTTCAAAGATTTCTTTAGGGTTTATACCCATGCGATTTCCAATCATTATAAATCTTTCTCGATTTTGCGGAACGCCAAAATCCTGTGCTCTTAAAAGAGCATAATCATATTGGTATTCATCGCCGAGATATTCTTGAAAGTTTTGCTTTATCTCCTCAATTTTATTCATCATTCCCTTAACATTCTCCATTATGAAGAATTTGGGACGGATTTCACGTAAAAAAGTCAGATACGCCTTGTACAATTGATTGCGTGGGTCATCAAGAATGCGCTGTCTGTTCGCCATACTAAAACCTTGGCATGGGGGACCACCACACACAAGTGTTATCTCATGTCCAGTAAGTGCACTAATTTCATTTATATGTTCATTCAAATCATTAATGTCACCAACGAACATCTGGTCCTTTGGCAATTCAGGATGATTCAACTTATATGTATTGGCAAATGTCTCAATGATTTCGTTTGCAAACCACGGGGTAAATCCAGCATTTTTCAATCCTGTACTTAATCCCCCACAGCCTGCAAATAAATCGACCATGAGATTGTTATTACCAATTTCGTTATTTATAGTTGTCATTAAACTTTTTCCAGTTTATCGTTTATAAAATACTTTGGGCTGTCAGCTGTGTTTTGGACCTCAGCCTTGCCCTCAATGAAAGGACCGATGAAATAATACTTAGGTTTGACCCTAACAGTACCATTTTTCAACATAATGCCCCATTTGCCATCCTGCTTGTATGGGATGTAGCCATTACAGTAAGGGTGCATGTCTTCATACATCGGCGGCACCAGTGTGCGGTTGTTGCTGTCGCAGACTCCATATTTGCCGTCTCTTCTGAAAATATTGTATTCAGCCAGAGCAACAGCATTGTTGGCATCCTCAGTGCGGATTTGTTTGCCGCCCTCAGTATGTTCAACGACCGACATCTGTTCTGTGCCTTCATCGTAGTCCTTTTCTTCCTGCTCGTCACGGTCAAAGATGATGTCTCGCTTCAATCCGCTTCCGTCATTGTAACTCTCTTCGCCGTCAGAACCGATGAAATGGCTTCTCCAGTGACGGTTGGCCATAGGCGTGCCAAAACGGTTGTAAAGACCAACATTGTCCAAGACAATAGAATGGTCTTTATTGGGGGAGATGCGCAAAGCACGTCCGACTTGCTGCAGATAGAGTGACAGTGACTTCGTAGGTCGTGCCAGCTGTATGAACTCTATATCAGGGCAGTCAAAACCTTCGGAGAAGATATTCACATTCACGATGACTTGAATGGTGCCAGCACGGAAGTCTTCTATCATTCGGTTGCGCTCGTCAGCAGGAGTTGTACCGTCAATCATGCAGACAGGCACGCCGTGTACAGCGTATAAGTCGCAAATATTGGCGGCATGCCTGCGGTCGATGGCATAGATAATGCCCTTCATTCCTTTAGCGAACTGCTCGTAACTTTGGTAGAGCTTTGCCCTGATGCGGTCCTTGTCGAACAGAGAGCTTAGCTCCGAGTCGCTGTAATCGCCGTCAGCACCGAGCTTGTCTATGCTGTTCACCGTATGCTGTATATCCGAGTCTTTCTTGATGGATATATAGTCGTAGTTGGACAGATAGCCGTTGTTGACGAACCACTCAATGCTTTTTGACAGCACGATGTCACCGAAGAGACTGGTGAATCCGGAATGGCTCATACGCCACGGCGTGGCTGTTACCCCAAGCTTCTTGCTGTTGGGGAACATGTCCCATAGCTTCTGGTAGCCAGGAGCCATACTGTGATGCGCTTCATCGATGATGATGAAATCAAACTGCAGTCTGCGCATCGTCTCATAGTTGCGGCGACTGATGAAGGTCTGTATGGAGGCAACCTGAATAGGCTTATCCAAACTTTGCGGTTTGTCGCTTTGGATAATGCCATGAGGTATCTTTCCAAGTTTGTTGCTGGCTTGCTGGATGAGTTCCTTGCGGTGAGCCACAATCAGAATCTTCGACTCCGGGCTGTGCTCTTCGCACCAGCGGCGTATATCTTTCACAACAGAAGTAAAGACGATGGTCTTGCCGGTGCCTGTTGGCATCTGAAGCATCACATTGTTCATTCTGTCCCAAAGAGCATAGACTTTCTGCTTCATCTCCGCCTGATAAGGGCGCAATCCAGCCGTATCCGCTTCAATATGGCTAAAACGGATAGCTGGACCTTCAAAAGCAGACACCTGTTCTACTTCCTCGTCCAGATATGTATTGTCTATTACCTCTGCCATTCTTATTCCTCTTTCCAGCCCATTGATTCAGCTTTGTCGCGAATGTCAAGAGCCCACTTTGCCTGTTTGTAACTGATAGGCATCTTTTTCTGGAGTCTGAATGCTATCTGACCAATGAACGCCTGCTCTTTAGGAGTAAGCTTGGATACAATCTTATCCCACTTGTTGATGCTATAGAACATCTCATAATCCAATGAAGTCAGCTCGTCAATAACTTTCTGCTGGCCTTCAGTCACCTCAATGTCTGTGTTGCCTGTTGCGGAAAGCAGGTTCGCAGGGACACCATACTTGTCGCTATCTTTGTCGATAATGACTTTGAGCGAGTCCCAACAGATTGGTTTCTTTGACCACTCATTGATGTTCTCGCCTTCGTTGACTTTCACGATATGGTCGTAAACAAGAGTGTGAATTTTCTTTGCAAGCTGAAGCACACCATAGAGCTTGGTGCCGCGAAGCTTCTCCAAGTCCTCAGCAGGAATTTCCTTGGTAGTGAACTTGTTTCTGCGCTTGCCGCTGGCATCGGTGTAACTCTCCTTTATTTTATAGGAAATATGTTCGTTGCCATTCACCAGTTTTGCATAAACGCTGTAGATACTTATGGTAAGCTCGTTGCTGACTGCAGGTGAGATAACGCTCTGCTCTCTCCAAATGGCATCAAGGTCAAGCTCTTTTCTGGAAATGTACGACAAGGCTGCCATTGTATAGGCCACGATGTTTGACTTATAGCCGGCCAAGGCAACGCCGTCTTTTCCATAATAGGCATCGAGAGCCTTGAAAAGAATGGCCTTTGCGATTGTTCTGTGATAGCGTGTGGCATCGAAGGTTATTCCGCTACGCTTCATTCTGTCGAAGAACTGACCGTAGTTGTTCTCTCCACCCTTACAAACCATAGCAGGGTTTTGGTCCCATGCGGTCATGTATTTGGACAGGAAAGTCTTGTCGAACATCTGATCCTTTGGATATTCGGCATAGAACTCGCGTTCAGCGGCAGCGTTCGGGGTACGCTTGGCCTTGTCAAGATACTGGCCACGAGTACGCTCAAAGAACCACTTTGAAACAGGCTTGTTGTTGCTGTTCAACACCCATTCTTCACGAGAACGCTGTTCCAATTCTACCAAGAACTTCTCATTGATATTATAGTCAGACTTTTTGATGGCGCTCTGCGTGTTGGCAAAACGGGAAATCTTCGGCACGATGGTCTGAATCTCGTTCGGATCTTTAATGACAGAAATCTTCATGGCAACAAAGACGCTGGCCAACTTGTTGGTGTTGGTGTCTTTCATCTTCATCACGGCGCTGATAGCTGCTGTGGTCTGACCACCGTTCACAATCTGCCAAGACTTTATCTTGGTGATGGCATTTTTCTCTTCATTCAGATCAACCTCTGCAGCTGTGGCTGATATACCATTATTATATGCGAAGAACATGTCTGGCTCTGCTTCCACATCCTCCATGCCCTTACGGATTTCGGCTGCTGTAGCCTTATGGCCAATCAATGTGTTGCGTATCCCTTTATTAGAAGCACCCTTGAACTGGAGGAATGTACGTACGTTCATTTCCAGTATCTGCTGGTGGTATTTGTTGTAAACTTGAGACAATACGATTCCAGGGATAATACAAAGATAACATGAAACATTCTCTGAGACGTCAGGCATCTTTATACATGGCAGGGTGCAGTTGTAGTCTCCTTCGAAATCTACAACGATAGGACTTCTGCCGGAAATAATATTATCCTGCTGCATAATGCGGCGAGCATCCCATACATAATATTCGCAGGTGGTAGAATTTTCAAGTTCGGTTGGGCTCTTTTCGTAATCAAGAGAAACTATGGCATTGGTCAAGAGGAACAAACGAATGCGGTCTATCTTGTCTGTCTTGTTGATGAGGTCAGCAACTTCCTTTAGGTCACTCTTGTCATCTTCTATCTTGGAATAGATGCTACCTGATAGCGACTGGTCGTAGAAACGCTGGAGCCAGTTGAAGTGTTTGTCCAAATCCTTATCGGACAGTTTGCCTCCTTTTTCAGGGTCAACATAGAGTGTCAAGAACAAATCTATAGTAGTAGTGTCTTCGTCACCGCTAAAACCCCAACCGTCAAGTGCAACGCCGTTCTTTCCTTCAAAAGAGCAGATGTTCACTTGGTTGACATCTCCAACGCCTTGAATATACTGCACAACAATACTGGTCAATTCATCCTTGGGATGATTGCTCATTTGCAGTTGGTCATCAAAGTCAACTTTGAATTCTTCTATCTCAGACAGTTCCTTTTCCAAAACTTTCTTTATCTCTTTATTCTCAACAGTTGCCTCTCCTGCAGGCTTGAAGTCATCAAAGATTTCATCGGTATTATTGTCCATAGTTCCTTACTTTTTATTTAATTACTGAAATGCCTTTCTAAGAATTACCTTTTCATTAGCTGTTATGTTTGATCTTACTTCAAGAAATCAAGTCCTATGGCGTAAATGTCAACGCCATTCTTCTCGCAGGCCTCGAAGCTCTCGTCCATAAGACGATTGTAGATGGCGCACTCCTCCGGCGAGAATGTGTTTTCATAATTCTCGCGAGAGACATAGTCCTCAAATCTGTCGTCAGGGTGAATCTCGACTCTGCGTTCATCGACCAGATGACGGAAGAACTCTTTCACGTCATCTATGGTCGCTATTCTTGATTCCTTGTTGTATTGCATATCGTCAAATCAGTTTAAGTTTTACTTACGGGCACTACTTCACAACTTCTTTACTTTGCGCCCTGTCAACCAATAGGTCTTTCGGCTCGACTTGTAGTATCTCTGCAATTTCATATAGCACAGGGATGGGTGGCTGCACGTCATTGCTAACGTAGGAATTTACCATTCTGTACGTTTTGCCCAACTTTTCTGCAAGCCACGTTTGTTTGATTCCTTTGGAAGCCAAAACTTCTTTAATTCTATTGTATTGCATAATCAATTTGTTTTTGTCGTACAAATATAAGAAATTTAATTTCAACGAAAGAAGAAAATCCTAAATTTCTGCTTAAAAAGGCTTGCATTTAACATCTGTTTAGTTTGTGTACGTACCACAAAAGGAAAAACCGCCTCCAATTTGACTTGAAGACGGTTCGAGGATGTATGTTGAGTTGAA
>CAVINS010000072.1:0-12574 GCA_963643925.1 Bacteroidaceae bacterium | reverse complement strand
ATATGGATAGGCTTACTTTGTGTAAGCGCTTCCGTGCGTCGCTGTTCCGAGTTGATGGGATGTCCGGCGCAAGCCAGCACGCACTTCGGACCAATAAACACATCCTCACCTATATATATTGGTGACGTATCGAGGAACACACAGTCGAAGTTGACAAACGTGAAATGTCCGCCAGCAAAGTGCGTGTTGATGCCATAGTCGAAATGAACGTGCGGCATGATGGCCACGTTCTCGCTCCAAGTACCCAGCAACTCCTTGAGTATAGCTGCCTGCGCTTCCCCGTCCGACGGGTCAGTCATGTTGTACTTCCAACACAATTGCCGCGCCTTTTGCTGTATCTCCTGCGGAATACGCATCACGTTGCCGGCGTATGGTGCGTCGGCGGTGACGATGCTGCGCACGTTAAGTTCATTATCTTTGATATCGTTCATGTTCCTAAACCAGTTGGCTTTAACATTGCAATTACTTTTTCACGCGTCACCACTACCTTTTGTTGACAGTCGCAATAGAGGCAGACCATAACTTGACAGAATGTGGTTTTTCATCAAGTCACGCTGGTGTTGCACAGTTTCATCATTATGGAACGAATAACCATCCGTTTCAACAGCAAGGACAGGCAGTTTACTCACTCTATTGATAATAAGAAAATCTAGATGTGTACTGTAGTTGCCGGCATATTTTAGCTCTTCTTCCGACATGAGCGACGTATCCTTTATTACTTGCCGCAACGGTACGTGACAAAGCACTTCGAGGCAGTTATACCTGTTCTCTGATGATAGTACGTCGCACAGCAATGCATACGTCAAGTTCTCTGAGGCATATTCAGAAATATTCGTATGACTTTCGAGGAATGCCATACGCTGCTCTGTGTATTGTGCATAGAGATAATCAAAGATAGAAGCCAACTTGCTTTCCGTCACGGTACAGTTGTTGTAGGCAATGTAGTCGAGCAGGTCTGTGATGTTGCCATTCTTCTCCTGTTCATTACCTGTTACCACTAAGCAGAATTTCTTCTTGGCTCTTGATACAGCAACGTTCAGCATATTGGCATCATCGGCGAAGTCGGAGATTTGATTGTCCACTACACTGAATATGATAGCATCTTTCTCACGACCTTGATATTTATGAATGGTTGCCGTCTCTACATCAGGCAACTCTCTATGGAAAGCCTCAACCTGATTATTGTAAGGAGTAACCACGCCAATGCTTTCATAACACTTCACCGTAAAACTTCTGGTTACAGAAGTTGATGATACGAGGATGACAACGATAGTGTTCGCGCAGTAGTGTCTCCGGCACGTTCTTCAACACATCAAGTACAGATTGGAGAAAACTGTTCTTTGCACAATCGTAACCTTCTGTAATCTTGTATTGCTTCATGATGACATCCAGTTTCTGTTTGTCCTCATCTGTCACTACATTCGGCAACTGCAATGTGTCACCTACAATCACTGCATTGTATGCACAAGTCAGAGCCAAGGTTCCCGTCTCTATCGACACTTGCGAAGCCTCATCCATGATTATATAGTCGTATGGTTTGTCGGTGAACAGACATGAACGTGCGGAGAATGTTGTACTGAGCACTACAGGATATTGCTCCATCAAGACATCTCCATGCCAGCCCAACTCCTTTACATCAGCAAATGCTATGCGCTTATACTTTCCGTAATGGTCAGCCAATGAAGACTTGAACAAGCTCATAGACAATTCGGTCAATGTGTTTGTCAAACCTTTAGCATCATAGTTGGCAAGTTCACGCTTAATTGTTTCGATACGTTCTTCTATCTCGTGTTGGCGGTTTAGATAATAAAGCATCTGCAACTCATGGATGAGCGGAGTAAGGTCTGTGCGGTTAAACTCACTCTCAACATGCAAGAGATGCCGACAGTTCCACTTCATCCACATCCATTTCAGGCATTGCCATATCTTTGCAAACCAATTTGTAGGTTCGGGTCGTTCACCACCGTTCATTGCTTGGTATTCAAGCCAAAGCGAGATGATGCGCTCTGAGTTAGCATGGTTTGACAACTCCATATCCTCACTTACCCCATTGTCCATACAGAAGTGTTTCCACTCCAATGCAATGGCTTGCTGCTCATGGAGCAATTCTGCTTTCTCGTTTTGGAGAGCAAACACTTTGTCGAGTTGCTGCAGCGTGGTGTGCAGATCACGTTTTATGCGAAGGCTATCTGCAAGAGATATGCTCCAGTCTTTGCATTCAGTAGGGACAACAGGCTGATTGGCAACGAACGCCTCTTTGTTTTCTTTGCTGCCAAGAGCTGCAACAATGAACGAGAATCCGTACTTCTCCAACTTCTCTTGCACATTAGTGGTTGCAGAGTTGTTGTTCGACACCACCATCACCGTCTTGCCTTGTCGCACGATATTGGCAATAATGTTGAGTATTGTTTGCGTCTTACCCGTCCCCGGAGGTCCCTGTATCACGCTCAACTGATGCTCAAAGGCTGAGGCTACCGCTTTCTTTTGGCTGGCATTGCATCCAAACGGATAAATCAAGTCGACATGGTTCAGCTTGCGTAGCTTATGTTTGTCCGGGTTGAGATAGCAAGCCGCAGCCGTACTCTCGTCAATGAAATTCACCTTATCATATAGTCCTGCCAACAAGCCGCTACCTGTCTCTTCTTTACGAAGCGGATTGATAGTGGCCACGTCCTTCATATATATAAAGGTGTCTTTAGCCCGTTCCTCACTTAGGCATGATGTTGCAATACGTACTCTTCCAGTAGTATCGTCTTCCACATAGCCATTTGTATGGACAACTCGGAAATACGTCTTTTCGCCATAAACAAACCTCCACATCTCACGGATGTCCAGCTTTTTCGTGCCGTCGATATAAACCTTGCTGTTGGCAATATCTACCCATTCTGGATTGCTTAACCACACCACCTTATCAGTTCCATAAGTATATGACTTGGGGTTATTCTTAAAGTGCACCCGAAAAGCATTCGACCCAATCCGTTCGATTGAGTCGATTTGCAACGTCTTGGCCTTGCCATCAAGCAATATGAAGTGATGTGATAGGTTCATGCTTTCTAATTAAATCGTATTTGTGGTTCCATCGAAAGAATGATGAGTTTGCTACATGCTCGAGAAATTGCCACATAAAAGTTTTTTGCATCTTCAAATTTATGAGCTTCCCAGATAACAACTGTATCAAATTCCAAACCTTTGGTTAAAAGTGTCGTTCCGATACATTTCCCCTTAATTTTTCTTCCTTGATGCCGTAGCTTATCCTTAGTAGATTTCATCGAATCATAGACTGAGGAGTTATTTAATATTGCTGAGTCCATACAATGTAGTATTGTCCTATAGAACTCACCATGATAACATTTTACGCCTGACAAGCCATGAATGTAAATGATAAGTGGCTTTAGCGTCTTTGTGGAAGGAGCAGACTTGTATATATCGAACAATTCTGTCAATTTAGAATAATGACATGCATATTCTTTTTTCCTCTTGATAAACCTATCTCCCTCCCTGTGAATCCACTTATTAATCTCAGTTTTACTTAAATGAAGGCCTATCAATATATCATAGAGCCATGATATCCTCTTGATCCTTTTATCTTTGCTTTTAGCAATGAACTCATCAATTTTTCTTGCGTATGTGTAATAATTAGCACTGTCAATAGCATCAATAATCGTAAAGGTATGGGTGAAATCAATACGTTGTTTTAATTTAATTCTATCATTCAAATCACCTCTTAGGCGGACGTTGCCGTATTTACCATTCTCTCTATATGACGGACAAATTATAAGCATACTGTCACTGTTTGTTTGTCTAATTTGACTGACAAGAAAGCGATACCCTTCTTCATCAGTCGTGTAAATCTTAGTAAATAGGCCATGGACTTGATGATTCGTTAAATCAACAGGTTCTATTGTTTCCAACTTTCTTCTAGTATCCAAGATAAATTTTCCTAGTTCAGGATTAGTTTTATCCCAGCGCCATGGATAATTCAATGTATTAAAACGCCGAAAATTTTTCAAGTCCTTCTCAAGATCTACAAGTTGCATGTTATCAAAAGAGAAAATTCCTTGCATTGGGTCTCCGAATAAATGAAGCGGCAGGTTCTTTGCCAAGGACATAATCATTAAATGTTGCTCCTTGGTACAATCCTGATATTCGTCTACAAATACCCTGTTATAGGATGACATAACAATGGACTGTATCACCTTATGCTCTAAGAGTGAAATGCATTTTGTAACAACTTTATAGAAATAGTGTTTATCCTCCTCGTTCGGCAGTTCGGATTTACCATAAAAGTTCAAGACATAGCGTTGAGCAAATCCAGTAATTGTCTCTATTTTATAACACTTTGATGGGATATTTTTACTTCGGAATTTATTGAGCAATGACGCAATTCCTGCATGTGTATGTGTAAGGACCAATACGCATGATTCTTTTGGACATTGTAAAAGACAATCTGCAATAGCAGTAGTTTTACCATGTCCTGCAGGGGCTATAAGCAATCCCCTGTCACAGCTAAGAAAATCAGCCCAATCAATCATATTTAATTTTACAGCAGTTTAATATGGCAGTGATGTTCTTACACATTGTTGTATCCTGTATAGAATTCCCTTCAAATAGAAAGGTTTGGCCTAGAAATTGTCCCCCAGGAATGTGCTTAAACCATTTGTCTTTATTTGCCATGGTTGCTATATCATTTTTCACTTCAAACATTTCCGAATCTGTTTGGGCTTTTTGAATCTTTCCAACAAGTTTATTCTTGGGTATATTATGAGTTTTCGGGAAACCTTCTTGACTGCAACTTATCAAGCTGTTTAGTCCGTTGATTGTCATATCGTGACAAATTTGTTGTTCAAGATACAATCCTTCGTCGCATAAGAATAAACCTATGTTACGCTGCTTGCAGGCTTCTTTTTTTTCTTTATGCTCGTTAGACTTATCATTATCTGCAAATATGCAAGAGCTAAATCCTAAAGAATCAAGAATGAGAGCATATATGAACATATTTGCTCCGCCTCCTACATTGGCAACAACTACACCATGAGAAGAAAAACTTGTACCATGATGAGTAAGAAGCCAGTCATCGACTGCCTGCATGAAACCTTGTTCGGTATCTCCTTCACACAAAATAATATGTTTAGCAAAAAAGACATCTGGATTATACCTCTTGAGGTTATGTAAATGCTGACTTACATTTGATATATCTGGCAAATCTTGACATTCTTGATTCACATTTAACAGGCATGATAAATTCTTGCGTCTTATATAGAGATTACTCCCATTGCACTCAGTAACAACTTCACGGTTATGAGTCGTTATGAAGACTTGTCCGATGCTTGTATTTTTGAGGATTCTAACCAAATTCACTATACGGTCAGGTTCAAGCCCTTGTTCGATTTCGTCAACAAGAACTATTCCTCCCTGTTTCGTCAATTCAGACTGTATAGCAACAGACATAAGTCGTTTACTTCCCTTACCATTTAGTCGGTATGGAAGAGAATCATTATGCAATGATATACTGTTCCCCGTATATGGATTCTCCTTTAAGTCAATTTGAGCCCGTAAGTCGCTTATTTTTAACCCGAGTCTTTCTGCCGAGCTTTTCAATGATTCTAACGGCCCATTTAGCGAGTCAAATTGTTCATTAGATATGGAAGACGTTAACAAGCGGAGTAAAGTTGATTTTACCCTTTCTATGGTATCGTCTTCTTGTAAAGATGCTTTCGTTAAAGCATATAAAGGAGATTGCCTATTATATGCAAATTGATTGTCCGTATAATCAGAAATGAAATTTACAGCTAGCAAGGCTCTATCGGCACCTGATATTGGTTTCTCTTCTGTGTCAGAATCCTTGCGTGGAAGGACTGTCCATCTAGGTTCAAGTTTATTGTCCACCGTCAATTTCAAGACTATAAATAGTTCTTTGGGGTCTGCATCCAACTCATTTTGAACATAGAATCCAAATTTAGAGTCTTTCAACAAGTCTACTGGCAATTCTTTTATAGTCAACTCTATTTCTATGGCCTTGCTGGTGTCTTGATTGTAGAAATCCAAATCACTAAATGACATATTCCATGCCGGAGATAATGCCGCATGGATGGAGGACAAAATGGTGCTCTTGACAGAATCACCTCTGCCAATGAGAACAATGAATTTCTCGTCTCCAAAATCCTGTTCGAGTTTCTCGATTCCACGGTAGTTTTTTATGGAAATATGCTTTATGTGACTCATGTTCTTGCTTATTAAATGTTCTTATTCTCGAGCATCTCTTTTGACAAAGGTAAACCTTGTCTTTAGACATGGGCGAAGTGATAAATCGTAGGTTCCCATTTGGAAAAAGTTACGAACGTCCCTGTTGGGATTAAGATTCTGGTAGAAGTGCAAGCCACGGCCCAACGTAATATCCCAATTGTTACTGGTTCGGATATAACGGTCGTGAGCATTCTCGTCATATTCAACAGAGAATTGCATATCACAACTATCCATGTCAGCAAGTGTGTCCTTGATGCCATTAAGGTTCTCATCAAGGAATTGGGCTTCTGCAGCATCTTCTCCTGGCTTCGTTATCAGTTTGAATATCTTGCAGTCGCCTGTCTTCACCAACAGTTCTATGAAACGTACCAAATTGGTTATCTGGTAGCCATGTGTCAGATACGGTTCCTCAAGCTGCACTACAGCGGCTCCTTTCAAGTAATCAGTGAAGAGGTCATCATAACTGTACCCAGTGTCTCCGTATTGAACATCTATAGTGCGTTCCTTGGGATCATCATTCGTTGGGGTAACGACAGAGGCTTGCAACCCAACGGTTTGTTCTTCCTTTGCAGGAGAGGCAATGGTGGCTTTGTTCTCTACACGAGTTGGTTCTGCTTCAGTCAAGACAACAATATCAGCAGCCTTTCTCGGATTCTGTGTAGCAGCACTGTACTTACTTTCAGGACAGTACACCACAATTTTCTCGCCATCCTTGTTTATGTAAGACATATTGATGTGAGCGTACTCCTCATCAGGCTTGCGCTTGTTGAGCTGTTCTTTCACGCGACGACGGCCTTCAATGGCGTATTCAACAATTTCGTCAAATTCCTCGTCGGTTGGCTCTCCAGTAGGGAACAAGAGCTTGATGAAGCCGGAAATTGTTTTCTGCAGTGCACGGTTGTCACGTCCTTCGATATAGTCACCTTTCTTCAAACGTGTATTCACAACTCCGACATAATCGCTGTCATGCACAAAGAGGTAATGAAGGGCTTCAGACATATAGTCGGTAATAAGACCAAAATTGTTGTTGTAAGCACTGTCATCAATTTTTGGTATTTCCCATCCGGGTATGTAGTTATAGATACGATCGATTACAGCAAGGTCAAAAGCTTCAGGCAATGTTACGAGCAAGTCCTTGTCGTAGTTGTTTACTATTTGTGGAATATTCAAGTCAAAATTACCAACAAAGGAGAAGCTGGCATAGCCGGTCACTTCTCTTCCTCGTGAGAAACGACCGTTTGCCATGTAGTCTTTCATAATTTGTACGGTGTCGGCATCCTTGATTTTCATCTTGGCAACCTCGTCGAAGGCTACGTTGTCCCAATAACCTACAGCGCCGACCTGCTTTCGCTGGTTATTATATAATAAGGTGGCTGTGGAAGCCTGTCCTCCTGAAAGCAAGGTGGAATAAGGTGAGAACTCCGAATAGAAATAGCTCTTACCTGTGCTTCTTCCTCCCAACTCTATACTGTTGTAGTTGCTTTGAACCAAGGGAAGGAAACGGGACAGAATATGGAATTTCAATCGGCGACCGTTCTTATCGCCTGACAGCTTACGCGAACGCTCAGCGAGCCAGTCCGGGTTGATACCTATACTGCGGATGAGCACGTCTATCCATTCGTCAGTGGTGAACATCTTGCGGCCACGGAAGAACTTTTCTTCATCGAAATGCGCTATTTGTATGGGGCGCAAGTCTTCTATGAAGAAAGCATAGTCGTCTTCCACCACCTCATTATAGGCCAGCGTCACCTCGGCCCAGATACCGCTCTCCAACAACTTCTCGTTCTGTTGGTAGAAATTGGGATTGATGGCTATGCGCTTGGAGGCAAAGTTTTCCATCTCTGCCCAATAGCGCTTCTCTCGCTCCACGTATTTGACGTGTATCTTGTCGATGAACTTATGGCGTTTGCGCTGTTCCACGATAGCCTGTGCCTTGTTCGACTCATCAGGTCTTACATAGCACTTTTCTATCGTCTGCAACACAGCTTTCTTTCCCTCTTCTATTTCTTCCGGGTCTTCACTAGCACAATAGCGTGACAAGAGGAATTCCAACACAAAAGAAGGGACATTGACAGCTCTCTTGATTTCATGCAAGAGGTCTTTTCTTACCACCTTTCCAGGGAAGGCTTCATTCAGTTTTATATCTAAAGCGTTCATTTTGCTTAATCGTTTTCAAAGTTCAACTTCAGGGTAGAAAGTGTCGCATTGGTGTCGGCATCATAAGCAGTCACAACGATGGTATCACCATAGTATTCATCGTCAATGACAATGCTCTGGCGTGCCTTGGTAACACCGGACTGGATGACAACTGTTTGAGTCAACTCGTTGTATAGCTTTTCAGATGGTTCCCCCACTTTGTTGCCTTTTGCATCTTGCACTGTCAAACGAATGTTTACATCGTCACTGAACAGCTGGTCGGTATATACATTGATGTCAATCATCGGTCGACGTGTATATATAGTTCCGTCCTTCTTGTCTTTGTATCTTAATTCAATTTTGAATTGACTGCGCTGACGTTCTTCCTGCAATTGTATCGTGATGATTGGTACCACGTTCTCTTGCAGTGAGAGTCCTTCGTGATAATACACCTCGCCCTTGCGGAACACAGTGAATCCCTTTGCGTAGCAGAACTTCATGACTTCTGCTTCCACGCCCAGTTCTTTGGGAGTAAACGACAGGGTGTCTTCGGACTCATTCAGGCTACCGGCTATCATTCGAGATTCTTCCAGTACGACACCACTGCCCACAGGCTTGCTTATCTGGTAACCATTTCGATAACATGGTTGCAACATAAAGCCATGGTCGGCAACGAGTACCGCCATATCGAATCCCTTTTGTTTGCACGTGTTCAGAGCTCTTGAGAGTTTGATCATTTCAAAGTCCATTGCAGCAAGACCGTTCAACTTGTCATTCTCACCGGCAACGTCTATACCGGTGCTTCTTACGACAAGCAGTCGTGTTGTATCATCAATAGTGGTAGTTTCAAAATCTTCCAGGCGCACATCCTGAACCTCTACTTGCGTTTTATCCTTGAGGTAGTTGATGCGGTCTTCGGGTGTAACTATGAGGCAACTATTTATGGATGGCTGCAGTTTTCTGTCATCCATCACCATAGCTATATCACCAAGATGATTGGCCATGCCAAAACGTGTAATGGATGGCAGATATGACACCTTGGGGTCTATCTTGACACGTTCGGGAAAATTTCGCTCTATGCTCTCGGCAAAGTTCTTTCCCATCTCATAGCGGAATGCGTCCACCATGAAGAAAGCAACACGCTTTCCATCAGCCAATGCTGGATATACATGCTGTACGCAGCCTTGGTTCTTCAATGAGGCAGCATCTTTGATTGACTTTGCCTTTTGCTGGTATTCCTTGACTGCCCTTTCCGTAAACTCGGTGTAAACCTTATTGACGTACTCTGTGAGTTCCTTCACCGTAGCAGGGATGTTGATACTAGCATATTTCTTGTTGTGATACTGGCGGAAAGCGTAGTCGGCAGCGCAGCCGCTTGTGGCATACCACTCCACAAGTTCAGCAATAGTTCCATCACTCTTGATGCCTCTACTCTGACATTCGCCCATCATTAGCGCATATTCTGCCAGCTTCCAGAATGCAGCGACTTCGGCATCTTCCTGATACCATACATCGTTCGTGTTTTTGGCATACATCTGGCGTGCTTCCAGCAATCGTCCCTCTTTCAGATAAGCAATGAAGCGCTCGTATTCCACAGCGTTTTCAAAAGCAAAAGTTACTCTATCACCAAGATGCTTGGCCTTGACGAACAAGTCTGACAAATGCAGGGCTTCGCTTGTCTTGCGAGCCATCTTAACATAGGTCTCACGCAGATTTATCTGATTGCGGAGCTTGTCACAGACAGAATAGATCTTGTCTTTTATATCCTCGGGAGCCATAGGGATACTCTTAAGACTGTCGGGCAATGTCCCCGGCAAGTCAAAGACAAATTCGCTGAAGAGCAGATAGCGCCATAGCTTTTCCTGTACATCCTGAAGGGTGATGCCATCAGCATCTAGGCCAGGATATTGTATACCGGCAAAGCGTTGCCATTCGTTCATCCACTTCATGTCGCCGCCGTCTGTTTGGGTCAACAGTCCGACCGTCATCTCAGAGAAGGTCTTTCCTCCTGTCAGTTGTTCCAACTCGGGATAGGCAGCACCGTCTAGCAGAGCATTGATCATCGTGAATGATGTTGAACCGCTTTCAAACAACTGTTCAATCTCGGCTTTCTTAGTCGGCAGGAATGTCTGGCAGATATATTTGTAGTCGTCTTGTGGACCGAAAGGGAAGATAACGGCGGCGGTCTTGAAGGCGCTGAAAGGCTCCTCCACCCATCCGGCATTGTCGCTTGGTTCCTGCCTACGACGATATATTATCATGCGCAGGTCTTTCTCCATGGCCAGTTCGTCGCACCAGAAACGTGATGCGGCAAGGCGTGCATGGAGGGGACTGCGTGTAGTGTCTATCACTTTCACATTGTCCCTCTCTGCGGCCAATGGCAGAATATCATGGTAGATACCTTCTTGGTCGTAAACCAAGAGTACAGGATGGGTGGCTGTCAGCTTCTCCATCCAATGGTCTATGATATATCCTTGTATGTCCATCTATAATGTCTTTTTCTTGTTAACTTTTGACGTATGGCTTAGAACAGTGATGCCTCTTCAGATGCTGAGCCTTTCTTCTTGCGAGTTTTCTTTTCCTTGGGTTTGTTCTCGCAGAGATGCTCGAGACTATGTGTGAGGGCGAGACACCAGTCTTTCTTTGCCTTTTGGGTGACACGAGCCGGATAGAGACTCATGGCAAGATGACTCCAATCATACTCGCCTTTCTCCAAAGCTTCCATATTCTTTTCACATTCCTGTCGCCATGCGCGGTGTGGAATGAGCTGCAGCAATGGTGCGGAGGTCACGGGCACACCATCGTCATGACATGGCACATAGCCTTCACCAATGATGCGGTTCAGTTCGTCTTGCATGCCTTCCACCTGCTCCTGCTCGGCTCGGATATCAGCCTCGGCGCTCTTGTCGTGAGCGGTAAGGGCGGCATTTAGTCGTGAACGCAGGGCTTCAGCCTCGGTGCGCAGACTGTTGACAAGTTGGGGCAGCGTGTTGTGTGAGAGGCATGGATAGTAAATCCAGTAATCAACCGTGCCATCTTGTGATGCGAGCAACCAATAGATAGGTGCTTTGCGGCGGCTCTTGGTATATCGCTTGAAGTGGTAGTCAAAGAATCCGGTTGGACTCTGCAGATAGTTCTGTAGACTTTTACAGCCGATGAGCTGG
This sequence comes from Bacteroidaceae bacterium, assembly GCA_963643925.1. GTDB lineage: Bacteria > Bacteroidota > Bacteroidia > Bacteroidales > Bacteroidaceae > Phocaeicola_A. The sequence continues at coordinate 1,031 of CAVINS010000072.1, read as the reverse complement.
CAGAGTTCGTATTCTCGGTCATCGGCAGCGTTGCCCCAAAGCAGGTGCATCACCTCGCGTACATGGGCAGCGAGGCAGAGCGTACTTTCAGGGCGGTTGGTCATGATGCCGTCTGCAGGGATGTCAATGCCATCCGGGGCTGTCTCGTCCCCAAGACTCACCACAGGCATGAAAGGCAGTGCATCGAACACGTCGCCCCATGCTGGCAAAGGCTTCTTGCCAAGGGCATAGGCGGTGTCCCATCTACCGAACGCCATACCCACCAACTCCATCACCATCTCCTGTGCCAGTATTTGGCGGTTGATTATGTTCCCAGTGCTTGCTCCGTCTATCGAAAGCAATTCTTCGTAGGGACGGCGGTCTTTATATTTGATAAGCGTTCGGCGGAATTTGCTGTCGGGTGCGATGTCTGCCAAGTCCATCCACAGGTTGTCATTCTCTTCCACCAATGAAGTGTATTGCTCGTAGTCGTTGGTGAGTTCAGTCTGCATGGCATCCATAGCCTCGCTGATGCTGCCGGTCAGATTCATCTGAGCTATCAGTCCATGATATTCCAGATTGGTTTCATCCAAGCTGAACCACTTGCGCTTGATATCTATGATGGCATTTACAATGCGCTCTATGTCGGACTGGCGGTGGGCGTAGTCTGGCATGGGGAGAAGGTTGACGTAACCATTTCCTTTGTGTTGTCCACAATAGAGATTTATAGCGTATTGTGAAACTATAGAATTTAGGTATGCCAATGTTCCATAGGCATCTTTATCCGAAATATTTGGCAATCCAATACCTTCACGTGTAAATATAAACTTCTGCTTAAGAACATGACTGTCTAGTATGTCACCTCGTTTTCCAAATCCAACTTTTCCTATCAGTTGAAGATGCAGGCTACGTAAGTTACACAAACTATCAGCACGGATTATATTTTCATTCCACTTTGTTGCATCTCTGTATGGGTAATAAAATAATGTATATGGACCACCATTATACATTAATTCAAAACTCTTGTTATCAATAATTTCATAGTATAATCT
>CAVINS010000071.1:0-13013 GCA_963643925.1 Bacteroidaceae bacterium | reverse complement strand
TTACGCCATGTTTTCCGAACTGCCAAACATTCGGCATGGCTTGTCTTATCTCACTTCTTTTTTAACTGAGATACTGAGATTCTGAGGCAGCAGGGGACCCCATAGAAAAGCGAAGCGGGCCAAAGGAAATGTTCCTCTCGACCCGCCGGGCTATTCTGTTCCGTGGACTTCGGGTGGAGGAGGTTTGCGCCCCTCCCCGCTGAAGCCTGCGGATAGGTTATCAGTCATTTGTGAATGTTACTCCGCTCCAAGTTGTGGAAGCGCCAGTTACGCTATTATAGAGTTCCTCACTCAGGTGAACAGTTACGGTATGGTCGATTCCGTTGAAGACGTTGTCTCCTAAGCTAGGCAATGACTCACAATCCTTCAGATACAGATCCGTGAGCTTAGTACAGTTCATGAACGCATTCTGTCCGATAGTTCCTATTTTCCCTTCACACGTGACTGTGGTTAGCTCCGTACAGCCCCAAAAACATAGATTTGGAATCGTTGTCACTCCCGAATGTAGGGTAATCGTCGTCAGAGCCTTGCATCCATAGAACGTACAATAGTTTATCTCCGTCAATCCGGCAGGCAGTTCTATAGCCGTCAAGACTTCACAATTCTCAAACGCTCTAGTACCTAATTTCGTCACTGTCGAAGGTATGGTAATCCCCGCGAGGGCCTTAAAATTCTGGAAAGAGTAATTGGCAATCTCCGTCAACCCATCAGGCAGATTGACCTTTTTAAGGTTAGTACATTCACTGAATGCTTGAGCTAAATTCGTATTTTTCGAGAGTAAGGTAATCTCCGTTATGGCTGAGCATCCTTCGAAAGCCGCAAGATCTATCGATGTCAATGTCAAAGGCAAATTTATATTCTTAAGGGCTGAGCATCCGTAGAATGTTTTCATCCCTATCGATGTCAATCCCTCAGGCAGGTTAACCGTCTCAAGAGACGTACAGCCATAGAACACGTAACCACTTAAAGAGGTGATTTTCGATGGTATGGTAACCTCCTTAAGGGCAGAGCATTCTTGGAATGCATATATCTCTATCGACGTCAACGTTGAAGGCAAATTTACCTCCTCAAGGGCAGAGCATCCCTGGAATGCATTCTCCCCTATCGACGTTAACCCCTCAGGCAAATTTAACTCCGTAAGGGCTGAGCATTCATCGAATGCATTCATCCCTATCTTCGTCAACGTCGAAGGCAAATTTAGCTCCGTAAGGGCTGAGCATCCTCGGAATGCATACATCCCTACCGACGTTAACCCCTCAGGCAAATTTAACTCCGTAAGGGCTGAGCATCCATCGAATGCATACATCCCTATCGACGTCACATTTCCTTTTAATGTGACTTTCTTTAATTTACTACAACCGTCAAATGTGGAATATCCAATCGTTGTCACTCCCGCAGGAATGGTGATTTCCGTTATCGCCGTTTTGTTGAGATAAGACCCCATCTGTTGTATAGACGTCAAACCTGCAGGCAACGTGAGGTTTTTAAGCGCACTACAGTTTCCTAAAAAAGACCAGCTGCTGAGGGCGGTTATTGCCTTTGGCATTATGAAGGCCTCCAGGGTGCCGGCCAAGGCGGTTGCCTGGCTGTTATCGGAGTCGTAGAAGAGGCTGCTTAAATAAGAAGCATCAAACTCGGCATCCGTCAGGTCCAGATACGTAATGGCGCCGGCTGAGCCCAACAATTTCGCGTCGTTTTCGTTCAGCGGACCCACTACATTCAGCTTCGTGCCTCCCCTAAGGGCCTTTGTTACCTCATCTACATTTTCCAGATGATCATCCGCCGTCACGGTGAGCGTAGGTATATACTCTACCACGGCGCCGCTTCCCAGGCCTTCCTGGGAGCCCCATCCGTCCACCGTGACACCGTCCAGCACCAGCTTGTCGGGATAGAGTTTCAACTTCAGGGTATACTCGAAGTTGGAGTCGAACACCACCTCGGTCGAGGATGACCAAATGTAATTCTTTCCTCCCAGCGTGAAGCTTACGGTGAACTTGCCGACACCCACAGTCTGCGGCACGACGATGGCCTCATAGCAGGCCATGGCTTTGACAGCTGGGCTTGCGGTATTGTCCGCAGCCGTGAAGCCGTCCACCAAAGGAGAGATTTCCTCCACCGTGGAGGGCGTGAGGTCGGTGAATGTGTAGGTCGTCTCCGCACAGACACGCTTCAGCTCCGTGCCCCCTATGGCCACATTGGCGAGCGGGTTCGTCTGGAAATTATCCTCCTCGCCCAGGTCTATCTCCAGTTTCACCTTCGCCATCAGGTGCTGAAAGTTCACCGTGATGCCTGTGGGGTCGGGATTCACGGACGTGGGTTTCATCACCAGCTTGTCCGATTTGTTGTAGTTGGCCTCGCTCGTCTGGTCGCTCTCCACTCCCAGCCCAGACATCTCGCTGGCTGCGAACGTGGCCGCCGTCACCTCCACTTGTTTTTCGTCGCCTGCCCAGTACATCCGCAGGGCCTTGGCCTCGTCATTCGCGTCGAACGATTCCCACGCACCCGAGCTGTTCTTCACCATCAAGGCGTTGTAGCAGTAGTTCGGTTTCTTGTTGCTGTTGACGATGTTCAGGTAGAACCGTTGCAGGTTCTCCGAGTCGTTTCCTGCGCGAGTCTCCATGTCGCCCACCAAGGCGTTCACCCGGATGGGAGTCCCTTCGGGCACGTAAGTCGATTGGGAGCCCTCCTCGCTGTTGGAGCATCCCATCAGAGCCAGCGACAATACCGCCGCCGAGAGTATTGTTTTCTTCATCACTTAAGTTGTTGATTTATTTTCTTTTTATTGTCGTCGGGCATCGCTGTCCTTCCGTAATCCATCTTTTATCTTCAATGCGCTGATTTATAACCGAACTTCTTCACATCCTCCACAGACAAACCTGTCAGTTCGGCTATCGTGTTTGCGTCCATACCTTTGGCAAGCATCGCCTTAGCTATCTCTTCCGTCTTGCGGGCCTCACCTTCAGCTATGCCTTCAGCACGCCCTTCAGCACGCCCTTCAGCCATACCTTCCAGTTTGGCGTTGCCGAGCACGTCGTTCTGTATCATTATGGCGTTCAGGTGCTCGTCGTAGTCGTGACGCTCCTTGTCGGACATCTCGTAATACTTCAGCCTCTCGCGTGCCTCTTGCAGGCCAGGAGCCTTCGCATCCGAAGCGATGACACCATTCTTCAGGTAGTTCACCCATTCCTCCATCGGCGACTTGGCCACCTTGTCGAACTCGTTCACGCGAATCAGGATGTATGTAGGGAAGATTTCCGAGGGCGATTTCCTCACGATGTTCTCCTGCTCCTTGGTGCTTATCACCAACTGATCTTTAGTGTGCAGTCCCACGAAGTTGTTCTGTCCTATGTAGATGTAGTCCGAGCCCTTGCCCAGGTCGAAGTAGAGGATGCTGATGGAGTACACCTTCTTCACCTCCCTGTAGCTGCTGCCCAGGTTGATGTGTTCGGTGATGGCCTTTGCCACGCCGTAGAGCACACGCTCGAGGTAGTAGAGCTCGGTGGTGTTCTGCACCTCCACGATGATAATCTCCCCCTTGCTGTTCTTCGCCTTTATGTCCACGCGGTTGAACTTGTCGTCGGCTGCGCACTGGTTGCCTTCGCTCTCGAGTATCTCCAGCACCTTTATCTCCTCGCCGAGGAACACTGTGAGAAATCCTTCGAGCACTCCGAAGTTGACCTTCTGCCGCAACAGGCGTTTTATAGCCCAGTCGAAGCGAATGTATTTGTCTTTCAGTTCTGTCATCGTCAGTTCTCCTTATTCTACAAACTACCCCGCAAAGGTATACATTTAATTGCACACTGCAAAAATATCGGGGAGCGAAATGCTGAGGTGATGAAATGAGCCAGGAGAGGATGCAGTCCGATGTTGTCTGTCGAGCAGTCAAACAATTGTGTCATAGCCTTCTGCGCAGCCCACACGGTTTCGTTTTTGTACAGCACCTGTATTCCTTGTTCTTTGCCTTCTGCCACGAAAGTAAGGAACTCTGCCGTACTGTTTCTTATCTCATATTTCTTTGCCATGATTTATATCCGATTCTCCACTGCGAAGATAATGCAAATCGGGGACAAAACCATCAAGCCCGTTCGGAATAATTTTGCCCGGCGCAGTCTGGCTTGTCTTTTCTTATCCCACTACCCCTCTTCTTTTTTCAACTGAGATACTGAGATGCAGGGACAGCTGGGGTCTGCCGCGCCTCCACTCATATCGCTTTTGCCGACTCCAGTATGAAGCCGGGGATGCTGTTGTGCATCTCGCAGATGATGTTCATCGGACATTCGCCGTGGCTACTGACGTAGTCCATGAAGCCCAGGCAATAGTATGCATTCGTGTTGCCATACTCATCTTGCTTCGAGTCGCGGACGAAGAGCAGATAACGCCATCCGTTGGTGCGCTGTTGGGTGATGCGCAGTCCCTCCTCACTCGCTTGCCGCACCCTGTTCATCGACTGCCAGTGGAACTGGGTGGCCGAGATGGGATAGTCCTCGTAGAGCGTGCTGGGCGAATACTCCTTGTCCGATTTGTTCAGCGTGACGAAGATCATCGCAAACTTACGCTTCGTGTTGTATTGCATACCAAACACCTGCCAACGGCCTAGTTTGTTCTCCAGCATCAGGTGAATCTCGTCCGCCGAATAGCAGCCGTAGAGCTCTATCTCGCCCTCATCGTCCACCTTCAGCCACTGGGTGGTCTGGCTCAGTTGCGACAGGCGTAGCGAGACCATGAACTGCAGTTCCTCTATGAACCAAGACTGCCGAGCTACCGAACGTACAGCCTCCGCTATGCCTGTGAACGCCTGTCCATAGGTCTTGTTCACCTTCTGCACATCGTCCATCCACACCGTGTAATAGAACAACTGCAGAAACTTCTCCTCACGTCTCGTTGCCCCCTGCACCTGGTTCATCCCATTCATCATCAGCTTTTTCAGGTAGCTGAGGTACTGAAAACTGTTCGTGTGGTAAAGTCTCGACAGTCCCCCCTCCAACAGTTTCGTGTATTTGCTCTGCTCGTCGAACCCTTCCACCTCTATGCCGCTCTGCACCTTCAGCCGAGCCCACGAACCAGGGGTCCTGTAGACGATTCGCCAGTCGAGGTCGAAGTTGTTGATGAAGTTCTCATAGGTCAGTCCCTGTCCAGTGTTCTGCGTGAACGTCCTACATTCCCTGCGGAGCCTTGCCAGGTTGAATATCGCCTCTTTGATGTTCTTCAGAATGTACTCCTGCGCCTGCTTCTCCATGGTGATGGAACAGCCACGTGGCAGGAACGTGAATCCCGACTTTATCTGTCGTTCCACGCTGCCCATGGTCCTCCCCACCAGAGCACGGAACCGGCTCTCGTAGTTGTAGGAGCGGTTCGCCTGCGCCACAAAGTCGAGCACAGTCAGGCAAATCTTCTTGTCGGCGAGGCGCAGTCCACGGCCCAGCTGTTGCAGGAATATGGTGAGCGACTCCGTAGGCCGGAGGAAAAGCACCGTGTCTATCTCGGGGATGTCGACACCCTCGTTCAGCATGTCCGCCACACACAGGTAGTTTATCTCGCCGCGGGCCAACTTACCCGAAGCATTGTCGAGGTTCTCCCTGTTGCGTGAGGTCACCGCCATCGATTTGAATCCGCTCCGTCGGAACATCGTGTCCATATACACGGCATGCTCTATGCTGCAGCAGAAGCAGACCGCCTTGCAGTCATAGGGGTCGGTCACATAGTTGTCCAGCGCCTTGCGGATGATCTCGAACCGTCGGTCATTGTTGTTGTAGGCGCGGTTCAGCTCAGTCACATCGTAGCGGTCGCCCCTGCAGGTCAGCAGACTCAGGTCCACGCTGTCGTCCGTCACACAGAAGTAGTCGAACGGCACCAGCAGCTGTTGGTTCAGCGCCTCCTGCAGTCGAATCTCCGCAGCGAACCTGTCGTTGAAGTCGGGCTTTATCTCCTTGCCGTCCATACGTTCCGGTGTGGCTGTCAGACCCAGGAATATCCTCGGGCGGAATCGGGTGAACAGCTCCCTGTAACTGCCCGCGGCGCTGTGGTGCACCTCGTCTATCACCACGTAGTCGTAGTAGTCCGCTCCCATGCGCTCGAACACCTCCCAGTTGTTGTTCAACGTCTGGATGGTGACGAACAGATGTTCCAGATTTCCCCGCAAGCCAGGCCGGATGTTTCCTGTCCAGATTTCGCCGAAGTTGGCGTCCACCATCACCGAGCGGAACGTGCTGCGTGCCTGTTGCAGGATTTTCTCCCTATGCACCACGAACAGCAGCCGTGCTTGCCTGCCCTGCTCCTTTAGCATTTGTTTGTTGAAATCCTTATAGTCGAAGGCGCTGATGGCCGTCTTTCCCGTTCCCGTGGCGGCTATTATCAGGTTCTTGTAGCTGTGAGCTATCGTGCGCTCGAACTGCAGTCGCTCCAGAACCTTTATCTGGTGTGTCTTCCGCTCGAAGCGAATCAGAGTTTCTGTCGTTGGAGGAGTAGATGTCTTACCTCGTTCCCTCCAAATTTCCTCCTCGAATCGGCTCAGCTGCTCGTCCGAGTCGATGGGCTCAAAGTCCTCGCTGTTCCAGTAGCTGTCGAAGGTAGCTTTCGTTTTGTTGATGATGTGGGGGTTCTCTATGCTTGTCACCCGCATGTTCCACTCCAGCCCCTTCGTCAGTGCCGAGCGGCTGATGTTGCTCGATCCAATGTAGGCCGTGTCGAAGTTCGTCTTGCGGGTGAAGATGTAAGCCTTCGCATGGAGCCTCTCCTGCCGGGTGTTGTACGAAGCCCGTATCTCCACGTTTCCCATCTCCCGCAGGCCGTAGATCATCCTCACTGCCTTGGGGTCAGTGGCTCCCATGTAGGTGGTGGTCATCACCCGCAGGCGTGTGTCAGGCCGTTGCACGAAGTCGCGCAGGTCGTCGATGAGCAGTCGCAGTCCCTCGAACTTGATGAAGGATACCACCAAGTCTATCTCGTCCGCCGTGCGTATGTCCCTTCGCACCTCGTCGTCCATGGAGATGTCGTTTCCACCGGTGAAGAGGTTGCTCACACGGTATCCGCTCACGGGGTGGTCCTTCGCCTCGGCCTGCACCTGTGCCTCTGTCAGCCCCACTTTGCTGTAGATGCCCCGCAGGAACATCTGTTTGCCGTCTTCCGTCAGCAGGTCGGGGCTGGTTACTATCTCCTGCGCCTTCCATTCCCGCTCGATGAACCGCAGTATCCGGTTCACCACCTCCACCTGCGACGATATTGTCTCCCGTGAGTCCTTCCGTTGGAAGTGGCTTTTCAATATACCGGAGACAATCTCCGTCAGGTATTCCGCCAGCATCTTGTACGACTCCGCGCTGTCTATCTCCTCTTTCTGAACCAGATAGCGTGTGTCCGGCAGTTCCTGCAGCTTCTCTTGTATGGCCTGCGAGATGAGGGTTTCGTAGACTCCCGGTGTTATGATGAGGTTTGGCATAAGCTCCCTATTTTTCTATGAATTGGTTTCAAGTTACAAATATACACATTATTTTGATACTGAGATCTGAATCTGAAACAGCTGCGGGGAAGAATGGTCTCCCTCCCCACACAGATTCCTATCCCGACAACAAGCCGTTGGGGGTTAGACGCAAGAGACTGACGCTTTACAGGTCGTCCAGGGCCTTCGCTCTGACCGTGTCGGTATTTATCTTGTCGAAGTAGCGGAGCATGACGTTATAGGTTAATCTACCCTCTGCAATAGTCAACTCGATGTCGCCTTTCGGTGTGCTGAAGACTGTGTACCAGGTGCAATTGCCCATGTTTAGGCAGAGCAGCTTTTCGCTATTTGTCTCCGGATCCTTGAAATATTGAAATTTCTCCACGCATTCCGCTGGGGCACCATACTTTTCAGTGAGCATGGACTTCAGGTTGTTGTAGTCCTTCTCTAGTGGAGCCCAATCATCATGGTTTGGGGAACATGACGCCGATGGTGTTCACCACATTGGTCGCCTTGAGGGTGGAAACTCCTACCGTGCAGCCTTGGTACCCTGCAAAATCGCCTTCCAACACCGCAACGCCATCCTGTGTAGTAACATAGGTGAATCCTGCTTGTTTCATCTTGGCCACATACTCGTCCAACGTGCCGTCGATGGGGACTCCTTTGAAAGTGAGGTGTTCAGACTGGCTCTGGGCAAATGCCGTCGCAAACGCCGCTAATACGACGAACAGCGAAATGATTATCTTTCTCATGTCTCTTGTGTTTTATAGTGCGTTTATATCCTATCGCTTCTCCATACTCCGCAAATATATGAAAAATCGGACAAAGCAACAATTATAGAGGGAAACTTCTACATTTTGGAACATAAAAACACTTCCCAAAGCTCCAATGAACTATCCCTCTATTCCTCCTCACAGCCTTCGTCCTCCAGCTTTCCGAGGCGCATCACTATGGAAGTTTGGCTGCGGCCCATTTTTTGGGAGATGTAGCGGATGCTCTTGCCCTCGCGACGAAGGGCCAACAGGAAGTTGTCGGCGGCAGGGGTCCAACGCTTGTTGGCGTTGCGGTGGAGGGAGTAACTCTCCTCGGTGACCGCCGAGGGACGCTGGAACTCATCGACGAAGACGGAGGGGATGCGGCGGTCGTACATCACCCAAGTACGCACCTTGGCACGGGTGATGGCTACGTAGAACAGACGGCGTTCCTCACCATAAGGGAACTCGTCGCCACGGGTGAGCACATAGTCCAACACTGGGTCGTCGCTCACCAGTGAGGGGAAGCCGTAGACATCCCGGTTGCACTGCAACACGATGACGTAGTCTGCCTCCAGGCCCTTGGACTTGTGGACGGTGAGGAACTCCACCCGACGGTCGCCTATGAGATAGTAGAAGCGGTTGTCCTGACGCACGGACCGATAGCCGAAGGAGAGGTAATAGTCGTCGAACGTGTAACGGCCCAGAAGGAGGATGGTCTTCTCCGGCGGAACGCTGGCTACCAGCTGACCGATGAGGGTGCAGTATGTGTGCTTGTTGTAGTCGACGAACTGCAGGTCGGTATGAGCCTGCGGGTCGAAGGGACGAATAGTCTTTCTGACCTGCGCAGCGTTGCGCTGGATGAACTCCGAGGAGAGGCTGACCAGCGGTTCGCCGAAGCGGTAGGTGGTCTCTATCTTGTTGATTTCGGTGAAGCCGAAGTAGTCGGGAAAGTGGTTGAAGAGGGCCATGTCGCTCCCCGAGAAGCGGTAGATGGACTGCCAATCGTCGCCCACACAGTAGAGTTTGGCGGGCGGATTGCTCTCGCGCAGAGCCTTCAGGAAGCGGTAGCGGTCCACCGAGATATCCTGAAACTCGTCGACGATGATGTGGTCGTACGTCACAGGGTGTTGCGCGAGGCAGATGTCCGTAGCCTGCAGGATGGCGTCGGTAAAGTCTATCCGCTGGCTCTTGGCAAGGTGCCTCACATATTCTTTATATACAGGAAGGAAGATGTCGCCGATGATGAACGTGCTCCGCTCGTCGTCCTCACGCTTGGCTTGGCGCAGGATGTCGTCGATGGACTTGCAGCTGCTCTTCACCAGGGTGACGAAAGTGACGACGAGCCGGATGAAGGCTTTCTCCTGGGAGCCGCCTGAGGGGAGAACCATGTCGTAGAGCTCAGCCTCGGTCTTCTCGTGAACTTTCACGCCCTCCGCTTGGAGCAGGACCCGCAGCTTGTTGCGTATGTCGGCAAAGTAGTGGAAGTCGGCACTGCAGGTGGTTATCAACCGGGTGCCGAATTTTTGGTGGGCGGCTCTCTTCCAGGTGATTCCGTCGTTGTAGCGTTCGTTGGCCTCTTCGTAGGAGATATTTTTATCCATGGCGAACCAGGCAGGGACCAGACTATGCTCGTCCACCCCGAAATGTTCCAGATAGAGCCGCTTCACCTGTCCGTCCTTCTCGTAGTAGATGCTGAAGTCGGGCTTGTATTGGGAGTGCATCTCGTCCGCCAGCTGATGTTCGTAGGACTCTTCGTAGCGAAACTTCACACCTAGCGAGCAGAGGGCGTAGCTGATTTTCAGTTCTTGTTCGCTGCGCACGTAGAAGGTGTTTCCGTCCATGTCGGGCAACTGGGCTTTCAGACGTTTGCTCTTCTGCTCAGTGAGTTGTTGCCTCCGCTCGTTCTTCCGCTTCTCCTCCTCCGATTCCTCCGTTTGATAGTCGAAGAAGTATTTCAGCACGCTCTTCCTGAACTTCTCGTCAGTCAGTAGGTTGTGGTAGATTCTGACGAAGAGGGCGTCGGCATTGTCAAGTATCGATGGTTTCTGCCCAGTGGCCTGTCCGACGATGTCGAGGGCCAGTTTGTGGAAGGTGTATCCCCGAAGGCCAGCGATGCCCGTCCGTTCGGTGAGCTCGGCCGCAGCCTTGTTGGTGTAGCTGATGAGGAGAATCCGCTGTGGGTCGACGTGCTGTTTCTCTATCAGGTAGAGGACTTTGCCCACGATGGAAGAGGTCTTGCCGCTGCCGGCGCTGCTCACTACCAAGCAGTTGTCCTCCTCGGCCACGATGGAACGACGTTGCTGCAGGTCGAGGGGATACTTCAGACAGTGGTCGAAAAAGTCTTTGTGTTGGTGGAGCAGTTCGCGGTAGGTATGGTCGTTGTGAAGTTTCACCAGGTGGCCGATGCGCTCATAGTCGTGGATGAATTTGGCCACCCTGCCTGTCGGATTGGAGAGGTAGCGCTTCAGTTGTTGGGCAAGCGTGAGGGCTTCGTCGTAAAGTGGGGAATAATAGTGGGTGAACCGCTCTTCGTCGGCATGGGTTATCGCACGGCCCCGGAAGCGGCTCCTCAACTCGCTGTAGATATCGACGAAACGTTCCTCCTCGCCTGCCCCACGGCCACCCTGCGCATCGTGATAAGGTGCCAGGCCGGCGATTTTGGCGGACAGGGCACGTTGTCGCCTTGCCAGCGAGAGACGCATGGCCACCACGACGATGACGATGGCGGTGGCTACGGTGATTCCTATCCCTACAACAATTTCCTGAGGCATGACGAAAAGCGGGCAATGAGCAGGCAGTCTTACAAATCCTCCATCTTGGATTCGAGGAGGTTCGCATGGTCCACGTAGCGGAGGACAGCGCGGGTCTCGCGGTCGTAGAACTCGATGGAGAGCTGGATGTCGCCCAGTGGGGTGACGTAGGTGGTGGTCCACTGGCACTGGCCTTCCTGCAGGCGGATGAGCTTCTCGGCGTTTGTCTTCGGCACACGCCGGCTATGGAAAGTCTCCACGCACTGCTGCGGCTCGCCGTACTTGCGGGTGAGCATCGTCTTCAGGGCGGTGTAGTCTTCCATCAGGGCGGACCACGCACCACGTCCGGGGAAGATGGTGGCCGCCGTGTGTACCTTGTGCGAATCGCCGGCAGCGACGACGATGCGGCAGCCCGCGAATCCGGCGAAGAGACCACGCATGGTGGCGGAGTAGCCACCGGCACCGACGAGGATGAGGTCTTTCTGCTCCAGCTTGGCGGTGAACTCTTCTACCGTGCCGTCGATGGGGACACCTTTGAAGGTGAGGTGCTTGCCCTCCACCACGTCCCGAGGGGTCAGCGTCACGGTCTTCCTTTCGCCAGGGCCGCAAGCGGTGGTGGCCAGCGTCGCCATGGCGACAAGCAGTGTAATGGTCGATATTCTCATAAAGTTTGCTGTGTGTTTATTGGTATGGTTACATTTCCGCCTCGCAAACGTACGGATAATCCGTGACATTCACAAATTTGTCGGTGACATTCACTGATTTAAAGGGGAAATTGTTTCTTTCTCGAGGAGTTTCATAGCCTCATCTTGATTTTCTGCCACAAATATAAAGAGGGTTACTTCACCGCTCCGGTCTCTATTTCATTCTCCAGATACGAGAGCACGTAAACGGCGCTTTCCTAGTAGGGCAAGCAGTCGATGTTCCGGCATCCTCCCCTTCCCCATTTTTTGATTTTCAAATCTTAGTGAAATGCATATGCGCCAAAAAATGGCTTTCGCCGGAGCCGCCCCAAAGACAGAAAGCCGGAGATGCGAAGAGACTTCTTCGAAGCCGGACAGCCGGACAAGCGGGATGAGACAAAACCGTTTTGTGTCGGAGAAGGAAGGTGATGAGAACCTCCTCCAAAACCATTTGGACTTGGAGAGGGAAGGTGACAAGGGGGCATCGACCACCACCACCTCAGACCGCATCATCTACTTTGGCATCCGGACCCAGGCGGAAGGCTACGTGGCCGAGCACACAGAGACCCGCAGAGGGAACAGCCCCATGAGCGGCAATGCCGACGGCGAGGTGCCCTACAGCGAGGACCTGACCCAAGGCGGAGAGGTGCTGCCGTCAGCCGGGCGGAATCAGAACGATATCAGTAACAACGACTGCTATCACTCCGCCGACGGACGCACGAAGGGCAAAACCGGTGGCAGCAAACACTCTAACCGTCAAGGCTTTAGCATAGGAGGTGACTGCTAGGCGTGAGCTGCCAATATCAGAATATCAGAATATCAGTAGATTTTAAAATGGTACATATATACCCATTGTTAAACATTTTCATTCTTATAACTATCTATATATTAATTAGTTATATAGTATATATATAAGGAAAGGTGAAATTGGGTATACCTCTCAAAAAACTTCTGATATTCTGATATTCTGATATCGCGAGAAAAAATTTGAACATAAATAACAAACTAAATATTTAGAATACAATGAGTTACGACATATTCAACCGCACCGCTCCGGCGATGCCAAAATCCTCAAAAGGCACAGAATTCATTAAATTGATGCTCTCACAGGCCTCAAAAGAGATGAAAACAGTGCTCGTTCCGATGGCAATACCCGCACTTTCGGCCCGTTTGGCAGGCGTAAAGGCCATGTACTCCGACAATAAATTCTACGAGATGTGTGGCCAAATGGGGCACTTGATAGGCCCTTCGGGCATCGGAAAGGCACAATTGACGCATTTGATAGAAGCCATCATGCGACAGGCACGGGAGCACGATGCGGTGGAGTTCCAGAGATTCGAGGACTGGCAGCGGCAAATGAGAACCAAGGGAGCAAACAAGGAGAAGCCCGAGA
>CAVINS010000070.1:8406-13176 GCA_963643925.1 Bacteroidaceae bacterium | reverse complement strand
GCTCACGCTGATGGCCAAAGATGGAGGCATCGCCACGCAGAAGGAAAATCGCGTGAAATCTCTGCTCAGTGAACCTCAAAAACAAATGTATGAAGATGCAATCAAAAGAACGCAGCGCAACGATGGGCTCTTGTATGTCCCCGCATACGATATACTGGCGTTGCTGACGGTTGAGAATCAAACAGTGAATCGATGACCTTTCGGTCAACAAACCAAAGACGTGGAATCATATAAACTCTATTGTTATGAGTGGACAAAAAACAGAAACGATAAACATCATCATAAAATTCTATTCACAATGGCATTGTGGATCGGGACTTTCCGCAGGAGCGGATGTCGACGAGTTGGTGATAAAAGATAAAAACGGGATGCCTTATATCCCCGGTAAAACATTGAAGGGGTTAATCAGGGAGGCAACGGACAACTTCATACAGTTTGGTGGAGACAATGGCTCCATTGACCGCGAATTGTATGCCGGCACCTTTGGAACAGAACTCTCCGGAGAGTCGGGGTCTACGGGCTGTGCCCATTTTGGAAATGCTACCCTGAGCAAGACGGAATATTCCGCTATCGTGAACAACCAGGCCCAGAGCTATCTGTATCATAAGGTGACGACAACGGCTATTGGCGACGATGGCGTTGCCAAAGACCATAGCTTGCGAAGCATGGAGGTAGTGGTGCCTTGTGAACTGCACGCCATGATAACGTGCGTGCCTTCGGAACTGAAAGGCAGCATCGTGAAAAGCTTGGGTTTGATAAAACGGCTTGGCCAGAAACGGAATAGAGGCTTGGGACGTTGTGATGTAAGAGAGGAGGTTTGAAATGAAACGGATGAAATTTAAGTGTACGTTGTTGTCGGATGTGATAATCAATCAGAAAGCCGCAACGGAAGGGAGTAACACTACCCTCGATTTTATACCAGGAAATGTCTTTTTAGGCATAGTCGCGTCGCACTATCAAGACTTTGGCGACAAGGCCCTTGAGGTGTTCCATAGCGGCAGAGTGCGGTTTGGAGATGCCCATCCGATCAGTCCGGTGCATAGCGCCATGCGTACGTTGCACGTGCCGGCATCGATGTACTATCCCAAACTGAAAAGTGTGACCACGGGATGCTACATACACCATTTCTACAAAAGAGAGGATGACAAGGAGAACAACGGCCGTCCGCAGCAACTGAAGCAATGTAGACAAGGGTTCTATGCTTTTGAGGACGGAAAAGGCTTCCCGGTCTCATTGGAGAAGTCGTTTGCCATCAAGTCGGCCTATGACCGCAGCCGGCGCTGCTCGCTCGACAGTATGATGTACGGATATGAATCGCTCGATGCGGGGGCTTGTTTCTTCTTCGATGTGGAGGTGGACGATGAATCCTTGGCACCCACGATAAAGGATTGCCTGTTGGGCAAACATCGGGCGGGACGTTCACGGAGCGCACAATATGGATTGGTGGATATCTGTGAAGCTGATTACAAAGAGGTCCTCTCCACCCAAGAGTCATTCAGTGTGGAGGATGGCTGTAATTACGTGACGGTCTATGCGGATGGCCGCTTGATCTTTTTGGATGACAATTTAGAGAGTACATTCCAACCCAAGGCTTCGGACTTAGGCATCGAAGACGGTGAAATCATCTGGAAGTATTGCCAAATACGGACTTTCAACTACGCACCCTGGAACAACAAACGGTCCACGCGTGATGGCGAACGTTGCGGCATAGAAAAGGGCAGCGTCTTTGTGGTACGCGTCCCCGCTTCTCAACACTACGAGTCGAGGTACGTAGGGGTGTACCAGAACGAGGGCTTTGGAAAGGTCATTTACAACCCTTCGTTCCTCAGCGCAAAGAAGGAGGTGAATGGAGTGGCACAATATCGTTTGCAAGGCATGGAGGCTGATGCCCCTGCCAAATCTGTAAGCAAGGAATCGTTGAACGGAACCCTGCTGCTGGACTACATAGCTCAGAGGAAGAAGGAGGACGAAGCCGAGACATTCATCTATCATTCGGTGAATGCGTTTGTTGAAAAATATGGAGGTAAATTCAAGGATGATTCCTTCGCTTCGCAGTGGGGCGCAATCAGAAGCATCGCCATGCAGAAGAAATCATACGAGGACATCATCAATGAGTTGTTTGAAAAGAAGAAACGGGTGACACGTACCAAAGAGAACAAAGAGGAAATGGAACCGGATGCCTATTTGACCCATGGGGTAGCAGCAGAACGTTGGAAGAAGCTTGGCCGTAAGGACAGGTTGCGCAACTTCTTGGAGGAAATCCATTCTCCTGAAAACCTGCAACAATACGGGGATATTACGGCTAAGGCTTTGGTGAATCTTTCTTCTGAAATGTCGAAAAAAGCAAAGAACTGAAAATTATGGAACAGAGAGATACAAACTATAGATACAGACAATTGGCAAAGATTGTCGTTGAGGCTGACGGACCTATTGCCATAGGTACTGGAAGCAAAAACATATTGACAGACGCACTGATTGCAAGAGATGTCAATGGACTGCCGTTCATCCCGGCCACATCCATAGCCGGAGTGTTGCGTCACGCCCTTCATCTGAATGCTGATGAGGACAAGATCTTTGGCTTCCAAAGCGCAGATGGTGGTAAGGGGTCTGAAATAATTTTTACCGATGCCTTGATGGTGGGTGCCGATGGAAAGGTGATCGACGGACTCGCGAAGATCGATTGGCAAAATGACTTTTACAGAGCCTATAGAGAACTGCCTATCCGGCAACATGTGTCATTGAACGAAAACGGAATATCGAAGCCCACTGGAAAGTTCGACAATGAAGTGGCCTACAAGGGCACACGGTTCGTCTTCGAATTTGAAATCTACCTGAAAGAGCAACAGAGCGCGGCCTTCGATCGGATAGTCTCTAAACTATACGACGAGACCTTGCGGATAGGAGGGGGCGCTCATTGCGGCTATGGCAAACTGAAAGTCGTAAGTTGCATGACGGCAAGCATAGACCTTGCGGAGCCCGAGGACTTGTCCAACTACAGCAAGAAGTCCTCTTGCTTAAGTGCTGACTGGACGTGCTACAAGGAACAGAAACCGACAGCTGCTGTTGGTGGAACAGATGGGTGGACGCGATATGAGTTGCAGCTGTCTCCCTGCGATTTCTTCATGTTTGGTTCGGGTGTTGGCGACGACCAGGCCGACAACGTGCCCATGTCCGAAATCGTTGTGGAGTGGAATGGCGGCAAACCGGTGATCAGAGAGAACCAGGTGCTTATCCCGGCGACTGCAGTAAAAGGCGCGCTGGCACATCGCACGGCTTATCACTACAATCGCAGCCAACGCCTTTTCGTGAAGAATGCCGACTTGGATGCTCCGGGAATTGAAACGGATGCCACTGTGGGCGGAAACAATCCGGCAGTGTCCGCCATATTCGGTATGCTGTCAGACGGGGACGGAAGGACTAAACCAGGAAGCATCCTTCTGTCCGATGTGATAGAAGGTGATATGTCCACGAAATTGTTTTTCCACAACAAGATAGACAGTTTCACGGGCGGAACCGTTGACGGAGCCCTGTTCCAGGAGAAGAGTGTCTGGGGCAAAGGCAAGAGCTACACCCTTCGCATCCTTGTGCAAAACGAGGCCTTAAAAGAGGAATCATACAGAGAAGCCTTTGAACAAAGTCTTCGTGACCTTTGCTCGGGAATGCTGCCTTTGGGCGGAGTGACCAACCGTGGAAACGGAATGTTTACAGGACAACTGATTAAAAACGGAGAACTATGCAAACAATAATAGATAAAGCAAACTACGTGGGGTACGTGTGGATGAGTGACAGCAAAACCCCCATCATATATTATGGTAAGGAACCTGTGGAACTCGCATTGAATGACGATGACAACCCATTCGTCATAGAAGGAAACCTATGGAACCCGGAGACGCGTGAGTCCGTAAAGATTGTGTATGCCGATGGTACATATCGGGTACGGAAGACGTCCGTGTCGGAGGAAGAACTCCGTGGCATCGATGATAAGACTCTGGACCTCGGTCCCCACACGGAGAAGCAGGTGGCGACAACCAAAAAGGAGTTTTATGCCCATCGCCTTCCCCGAGTGGAGAAACTCCTCTTCCTGCAATATTGGGAGTGTGTGAAAGATCCTTCTTGTGAGGGGATGGAGGCCTTGTCGCCCTCGAAGTTAGTGTTTGTCGGATTTAAATATGTGGAGGATTGATTATGGAAAAGTTTTCAGCACCTTATAATTTCGTTCCATTGAACAAACATGTGTATGTTCCTTCGTGGTACAACAAAGTGTCGCAAGACATCCCTTTTGAGGATGGAGAAGATGGATACATCGAGGTAACGTGGAAGAACATCTCTCCCTTGTTCATACGCGACGCTTCCGAGTCTGAGGAAAAGAACAAGAACATCCATTCTATGCACTTCCTGCAACCCGATGGTTCCCGCCTCTACTTCATCCCCGGCTCGAGCCTGAAGGGAATGCTGCGCAGCGTGCTTTCCATAATGAGCTTCGGAAAGATGGGGGAGTATAACAACCGATATTTTGGACATCGAGAATTTGATACCAAGATAACTGATGGCAAAAAATATCAAGCAGAGATGAGGAAGGTGAAATATGGCTGGTTGAGCAAGGATAAGGAAACCGAAAAATATTACCTGTCTCCATGCGCCGTTGATGCGGAAAAGATATTGATATCGGAAGTTGAAGCGAAGTATGGTAAATATAACGATAAACAGAAATCAGCTTGGAATAGAAATGTTTTTATAGCTAACGGCGGTAAACTCTTTCCTGAATATGAT
>CAVINS010000070.1:2516-8396 GCA_963643925.1 Bacteroidaceae bacterium | reverse complement strand
TGAAGTATCGTATATTTGCAACGGGGCAGTTTCTAAATAAGAGTGACCATAGTAGGGATAAAAAACATGAACTTCTAATTCCTGTTGAAAAGGAAGAACCGATTCTGCTGGACAGTAAAGTCATGGAATCTTTCTTTACAGTATACAAGCCTACTCCTGAGTTTGACAAATTCAAGGAGATGTTGGAAGAGGGGAAGGAAATACCCGTCAGCTTCCTCTATGTGCCGAATAGTGAATCTATCGCTGTCATTGGAATGGGGCGAATGCTTCGTCTCCCCTTTACATATTGCGTTAAAGAACTTGTTGAAAAGGAACAGCCAGTTGCACAACATGCAGGGAAACGGGATCTTTGCGAGACCATATTCGGTTGGGTCGATGGAAACAACTCTATGAAAGGGCGTGTGCAAATAAGCAATGCTTTCACCATAGATAAAATGGGTGAAGGGGATTCAGCGACAGGTGTACTTGGTGAACCAAAGGCTTCCTTTTATCCGTTGTATCTACGACAAGAATCAAGTCCGTACAAGACCTATGCCAGTACTGATGCGGGTATAAGTGGCCGTAAACGTTATCGCATACATCAAGGAGGCACAACTACAGAACTTCCGCAAGGAAACGATAATGAAAATACTAAGACGATCATTTGTCCAATCAGTGCCGGCCACACATTCGTGATGCGCATCAATGTCCATAACTTGCGGAAGATGGAGATAGGCGCATTGTTGTCGGCACTTACGTTCCATCATACGGAAGGTGCAAGCCACAACATCGGCGGAGCCAAGTCTTTTGGCTATGGAAAGATGAAGATTGAATGCTCTGGAATAAAACTATGCGGACTAAAATACTCTAAAGACGATTATTTGCGCCAGTTTGAGGTGGAGATGGATTCTTTTATGAAGGAATCGGAAGGTTGTAGCTGGTATAATTCTTCACAGATGAAATCGCTTATTGCCATTGCTTCTGACCATCGTGACGAAGAGGTGCGAATGATGTTTATGGAGGAGTATATGGAATATAAGAAAAACAATAATTTCTCGCTATTGCGTGACGTTAGCGATGGAGTGAAAACCACCTTGAGTGAGGGGGATTTGCTTAAAGCGAAGATTGAGAAACAATACAAAGAGGTGGAATCTCTCCGGCTCAATCGTGATTACATAAGTTCATTGCAAAAGCTGAGCGACTTGATAAAGAGTCTACAAGCTGTCCAACTTCCTTCAGATAGAGAAGAACAGTTGTTCAAAGAAATTAAAGCCGAAGAGTTTGAATCTGAAAATCAACAGATAATACCACTACTTGATGCCCATGACTACGCAAAGGCAAAATCAATGCTGAATGGTTGGATGAGTGAATTGCGCCTTCATGACATCCCGTTTGATGAAGAGAATCGGTTGTTGGCCCATGTGGAGAACGAAGAAAAGACGTACAATGATGCCCAAATAGACGCAGAGAAAAGAGAACGCATCGAAAAAGGCCTTTCTGCCTTTTTGGATGAACAATTCACGGAAGGTCCGAACATCAATCAGTATAAGGTGACCACCTGGAAGGTGTGCTCTTCTAAATTGAATAAATGGATGAAGGATAAAGGGGAGACGACTTTGTCTCCTGATGAACAAAATGCCTTGGAGCGGACAGTCCGGCGTATGAAAGCCTCTCCGGACAAAAAGGAGAAGAAAGAGTGGAGCAATTCCGAAAGTAAGATTTGGAAAGAGATAAGCGGTTTCTTGTCTGCGGAACGGGCACAAAAGATATTCAGTAATCAGTAGTGAGGTATGGCTGAAGCAGAAATTACAACCCTGGTCGTCCGGTTTACGAACCGCATGCGAATGGAGGAACTGTCGTCATTCCGGGGAGCGGTCATCCACGCTACCGAGGAAGCCGATGTCCTTTATCATAACCACGAGGGTGATGATAAACTTCGGTATGCTTACCCGTTGATACAGTACAAATGTATCGACGGGCAGGCTGCTATTGTCTGTTTGGGTGATGGCGTGGCGGACATTGAGCGATTCATGGCTACCAACCCCAGCGAGGTGCGCATTGGCAACCGCCACGAGCAATTGTCAATAGCGCGGATAAACAAAGAAGTGACCTCGCTGAGGCTTACCGCTGAGTGGCATAGCTACAGAGTCTCAAACTATTTGCCGTTTAGCCAGGAAAATTACGCTCAGTACCGGAACTTGGAAGGACTGGCGGAGCGCGTAGCGATGCTGGAACATTGTCTTGTCGGCAACATTCTCTCGTTCGCTAAAGGAATGGGAGTCTATTTCGACGGACAAGTGAAGGTCACGCTGCAGGATATTGAAAACTCGCGGCTTTACGGGTTCAAGAGAATAAAGATGATGGGTTTCGATATGGCCTTCAAAACGAATGTCTTGCTGCCCGACTATATCGGGTTGGGCCGTAAGGTTAGTTTTGGATTCGGAACCTCGACAACATGTGAAACAAATAAAATTTAAAAGAAATGAAGAAGATACATATCGCATTAGTAAGTAAAGAAACCTTGCCGGTGTTCTATATGATTAACGAATTGCAACCGGATCTGGTCTATTTGGTGGGCACGAAAGATACGATAACGTATATGGAAACCATCGAAAAGATTGCCAAACGGATGGGCATTGTTTGTATAAAACAAACTACATTCCCCAATGACATCCAAGACACAACGGATGTCTGTGAGCGAATACATGAGTCGAATGAAGGAGACGAATTCTCCTACAACTTGACGTGTGGCACCAAACTCATGGCCTTTGGTGCACTGATTTGTGCCCAGCGTCATAAGGCACAAGTGTTTTATACAGAAACAACATCGTACGTGGATGTTAACGAGATGAAACGAAGACTTCTTACCAAGATGCTCGATATGAACACGATTATAGAGCTCCAAGGGCAAAAGGTAAAGAACAAACAAGTTTTCCAGCCTGACCCGGTACGAACGGAATGTGCAAAAACAATCCGCGAGTTTGTGCATAATAACATTGAGACCTTTAGCGAACTGATAAGTGTCTATCAAAACAAAAACAATGAAGCAAAGAAAAACAGAATAAAACTGGAGTTCAATGAATATGAGGACGCCGGGAGTGGAATCTCATATCGTTATAGCGATGGGCGAATAGTTGTGAAGTTAAATGATGTAGAAGCTTTTTCCTGCGGCTATGAAGATGCATTTATGATGTTTTTTGAAGGACGATGGTGGGAAACGCTCGTTGCGGATGAAATAGCTAAATGGGCGGACGAGGATAGGGAAATGTGGACAAATGTGACGTTTAGACCTAATCAAAAAACGCCAAAAGATAAGAATGAGATAGATATACTTGTGAACATCGGCAACACCTTATTGTTTGTAGAGTGTAAGTCTGGCTCATTCAATCAAGACAATATATACAAACTGAACAGCGTATGCCAAACGTATGGTAGCTACAAGTCGAAAGCATGTATAATAGAATATCATAGGAATTGCGTCAATCAAGTATTGGAAGAGAAGGCTAAGGAAGGAAAAATTAGAATTATAGTTCCTGGCCGAGAACTAAGTGGATTGACGGAAGAACTGGATGAAATAATCAACACCTTAAACCCCTAGACCTATGGCAAGAAAAGTTTTTTTATCAGTGCTCGGGACGGGCTTTTACAGTAAGTGCACCTATTATGCAAATGACTTCTCCATGGACACTCGCTTCATTCAGCAAGCGACGTTGGCTATGCTTACCCGTCAGATAGAATGGACCAAGGACGATGTCGCGTATATCCTTCTGACCAACAAAGCCCGGACGGAGAACTGGGAGATTGCGTCGGACAAACGCCCTGACCCTAGAGAAAAGATAGAGGTAGAATACCAAGGACTTCAGAAGGTATTGAACTCGATGGTGCTTCCGATGCCGATATGTCCTCTCGACATAAAAGACGGCAAGAACGAAACCGAGATGTGGAATATCTTCAGTACGATTTATGACGTGCTGCAAGAAGGGGACGAGCTCTATTTCGACGTGACTCATGGCTTCCGCTATCTGCCGATGTTCGTGATGGTACTAGGCAACTACGCGAAGTTGATGAAGGGAATCACCGTGCGGTCCATCACCTACGGAAACTTTGAGGGAAAGGACGGCAAGGGAGCTCCCATCATGGACCTCCAACCCCTCTTGTTGCTACAGGACTGGACTTCGTCTGCTACCACATTCTTGGAAACCGGGCGTGTGAAGGCATTTACTTCAGACGTCTCTCTGTTGCAGCGTGAACAAATGCTTACACGGAAGCTCAAGAGCAATATAGACTCATTCAACAAGAACCTGATTGCTTTTGAGGAACAGATATCGACCTGCCGTGGCAATGAAATAATGAAAGGCGAGGCTGCGGAAAAGGTTTGTGACTCTGCCAAAGCAATTGTCCAGGCTAATGCTCTTACGCATCCGGTATTGGAGGTGCTGAAACTGATACTGAACTCTACCGATGCTTACCATGCGGAGTCTTTTGACAATCTGCGAAAGGCTATCGAATGGTGCAAGCACTATGATTTGGTGCAACAAGGCTACACGCTCTGCCAAGAGAGCATCATCACGTTCTTGTGCAACAAGTTCCCACAAATCAACCCCTATAAGGACAAAGGTGCGGAAAAAGCATACCGTATGTATTGGGGCGCAATATTGGGCCTTAACTCGAATCAAATGACTGATGAGACTCAGTGGAAGGGCGATTTGGCAAACTATCGTCAGCTGACTCGCTCCTTGTTTAATCTGCCTTGGGTGCAGGAGTTCAGGAAGCAGTATAATCTCCTACAACAAAATAGGAACCAGCTTAACCATGCGGGTTTCGTGGGGTCCGTTAGCGCCAAGTCGATAAAGAACCAGTTTCATGAGTTGGTGGACAAATGCATGCAACTGTTTGACTGTGAACTGGAGGAACCGGTTGTCGCAGCCTGTGACAAGAAGTTGTTCATCAATCTGTCCAATCACCCATATAGTCAGTGGAGCGAAGCCCAGCTTAAGGCGGCGGAACAGTACGGCGAGCTTATCGAACTGTCTTTCCCGCAGATAGACCCCAACTTTAGCGGAAAAGAGATTGGTGACCTCGTCAAGAAGTATACGGCCGAGATAGTGGATTATGCGAAAACGAGTGCCGTCACCGTACATGTGATGGGTGAGATGTGTTTCGTCTATCAACTGGTGAGACAGCTCCAGAGTCTGGGCGTACGATGTGTCTGCTCAACCTCTTTCCGCATGGTGCGGGATGAGGGCAACGGCAAACGCTACGTCGAATTCCAGTTCATCCGATTCAGAAACTATGGGACTGACAACGAGTAAGCGCTGAAACTATGGAACTGATAATAAACACTTTTGGCGTGTCGCTCAATCGGGATAACGAGTGCTTTGTCATCAGCAATGCGGATGGCAGGCACCGGATTCCGACTGAGGGGATTACCTCCATACAGATCAGTCGTGGCGCTCAGATATCCAGCGATGCTATCATGTTGGCTGTCGAGCGTGAAATAGAAGTCCTGTTCAACGACAAATCGGGGAATCCCATAGCACGCGTGTGGAGCCCCAAGTACGGCTCGGTGTCTACGATACGCAAGGGACAGCTGTCCTTCACGTTTTCCGCTGATGCGGTATCGTGGATTAAGGAAGTGATCCGTCAGAAGATAGAGAACCAGCAGGCCTTGCTGTTGATGATGGCGGCCTCCGATTCGGCCAATGCTGATGCGGTAAACAAATCGATCAGCCGGCTCGAGGACTATCGGACGAAGATCTCGTCCGTCAACGGAAGTGTGGTGTCGGATATTGCCCCTACCTTGCGTGGCTGGGAGGGCGTAGCCTCCAAAATCTATTTCGACACGTTGAACCTCTTCTTGCCCGAAGAGTACCGTTTCGAGACGCGTACGCAACACCCGGC
>CAVINS010000070.1:0-2506 GCA_963643925.1 Bacteroidaceae bacterium | reverse complement strand
GTGGCCAACGCTTTGCTCAACTATGGTTACGGGATGCTTTATGGAAAGATAGAAGGGGCTCTCATCAAGGCCGGCATCGATCCTTACGTGGGAGTGATGCACCGCGACGACTACAACCGTCCGGTGCTCGTCTACGACGTGATAGAACTCTATCGGGTCTGGATAGACTATGTGGTGACTATGCTGCTCCGCCAGAACGCGATTACCGACGACCATTATTCCGTCAGGGACGATGGCTCCTTTTGGCTCGAGGCTTTGGGACGGCGCATTCTCATACAGTCTGTCAACGACTATCTCGACGAGGTGGTCGAAGGTGACAGCTTGCAACGGAGCCGTTCCGTCCAGATAAATTTGTATGCGCAGAAGCTCGCGCAGAAATTCAAACATTTCCTGTAGCCTATGATATCGTTTGGTAGTAACATCAAGAGTGCGAACGACCCTTTGGGCAAAGTATCTGTCAGGTACTTATACGATGCCACGCGCAATCCTAAGCCTCAGATACTCTCCTTGCTGAGCCAACTGCGGGTCGTGCGGCAACTCAATCCGTCACTTTACACTCAGCTGAAGACAAAGCTCCCGTACGTCGTTTGTGCGATGTTCAATCCGCCAGCGAGGTGCACCGGAAACTTTGCCTACACGGAATACTTCATCATCGACATAGACCACTTGTCCTCGCGCGACCTGGGACTGGAGGAACTTCGGACTACGTTTAAGTCCGACCCGCGTGTCGTCATGTGCTTCGTGTCGCCGGGTGGAGACGGATTGAAAATCATGATGAGGCTGAGCGAGCGCTGTTACGATGCCGGCCTCTACAAGACCTTCTACAAAGCCTTCTTGATGCGCTTTTCCGTACAGTACAATCTGCAGCAAGTGGTCGATTCGCATACCTGCGATGTGGCGCGGGCCTGTTTTGTCAGTGCCGACCCGGATGTATACTTCAATCCCGATGCGGAAACGATAGATATGAATATGTATCTTGCTCCCGATGAAAACCCGTTGGATGCCTTCGATGTGAAACATGAGACGGACAAGGCTTCAGCGGAAGGGGATAAGTTGCGGAAGGAAGAACATAATCCGGAGCCGGACAAAGACATACTGGCGCAGATCAAACAGACGCTTGACCCTAGCCTTAAGGAGAAACTCAACAAGCGTCCACCAGTGTATGTGCCAGAGCAAATCAACGACATCATGGCGGACCTGCAGGGCTATATTGAGTCGAAGGGCATAGACATCGTGGAGGTCATCAACATACAGTATGGCAAGAAGCTTCGTTGCCGCATAGGAGTGAAGTCCGCCGAGGTCAACATGTTCTATGGCAGGCGTGGATTCAGTGTGGTGCAGTCTCCCCGCAGTGGCACCGACGCCGAAGCCAATGAGCTGTTTGCGGATGTCATCTACAATTTTCTGTTGACTAACGGATATATTTAGTACAGCCATTATGCCAAGGAAAAAGCGTCCACCTCTAACCCTCGCAGAGCAGTTGCAGAAGCTAAGGTCTGCACAGCTCGCTCTTGCGCCACCCCAGGAAACGGATGACCAGGAAGATACGGCATGTGAGATTAGTAGTTTGGACGAACGGATAAAGAAGATACTTGGAATTGTTGACAATAGAAAGAAAGATGCGAATAGGATGTTGTTTTTTGTGATGTATGACATAGAGAGTAATAAGGTGCGTGCGCTCGTGCACAAATATCTGAAGCGGAAAGGGTGTACCCCCATACAGCGCTCCATCTTTTTAGCCGATGCTCCTTTGGAGGTTTACAATAGTATAAAGGAGGATTTGGCTGCAGTGCAGGGAGCGTACGAGAATGACGACAGCATCATCGTGGTACCGCTTTCGACGGACTATCTGAAGATGATGAAAATCATCGGGCACAAGATAGAGGTGGATGTGATAACCCACAGCCGCAACACGCTTTTCTTCTGATGAGTCTATGGCTGGGACTATACCTGCTTACGGCAAACGAAGTAGTTAGTCCGGCTCATGATTTCGGCAAGAAAGCATTCGTTCTTTGAAATATTTCCCATACCTTTGCATCGTCTCAAGGAGTGAAAAAGGTACATATTTTTGGTCTCGAGAAGTTAAAATCTGTAAAGATTTCATTATAACAAGGTGTAACATAAAGACTTACAGATTTTGCACTCCGAGAGCATCTTCCATTAGAACAAGGATTAAGACATATATATACTCAGCATGATAGTTTCCACCACCATTCTCTCCGAGAGCATCTTCCATTAGAACAAGGATTAAGACTTAAGTTTGTTTAATTGTCCAATCTGGACGAGAATTCTCCGAGAGCATCTTCCATTAGAACAAGGATTAAGACTGCAAACGCATAGACATTACCATAGTTGTCTTCTCCCTCCGAGAGCATCTTCCATTAGAACAAGGATTAAGACATAAAATGCTCTCATAGAAGCCTGCGAAAAAAGGGACTCCGAGAGCATCTTCCATTAGAACAAGGATTAAGACTTGAACCAGAAACTGTATTGGATTGCTTCATAA
>CAVINS010000069.1:11088-13455 GCA_963643925.1 Bacteroidaceae bacterium | reverse complement strand
CTGTACGGCTTCGAAGAAGTCTCTTCGCATCTCCGGCTTTCTGTCTGCGGGGCGGCTCCGGCGAAGGCCTTTTTTTTTGCGCATATGCATTTCACTAACTCAAGTTTCGGATTTTAACCTTATGCCGGTTTAGTATACGCTTTTAGCGCAGCTAGCCTTTTGTTGTTTTCAATCACCTGCGTTGTCAGACGCATCTGAGTCGACCCCGGTAAGTTCGGCAACGACAGCGATTGCTTCGATGATTATCGCCCATATCTTCTCCACTACGGTCAATTCATGCACTCCTAACTTTTAGTCTTTTAGCTTCCACGTCATGCCGGAGAAGTCCACATCTTCGGCGTACAGGAGCTGCAGGGGCTCGCCGGCCGTCACCCGGCAACGGACGAACTTTATGCCGCGCACGGGATTGTTGGCAGCGCCTTTTATGCACCCAGCATGCAGACAGGTGCCGCGGATGTTCTGCAAGACGATGTCGTCGAAAAGGACGTTGCGTAGCTCTTTTTGCCCTTCTCAAGCACGAGAAGCACGCTCTCCCAGGGTTTCAGTTGGAGGCGCACCCAGGTGCGGTTGTCCCTGACGGTGGACGGCATGGCTGCGGAACGGCGAATGTGCGCTCCAGCTCCGCTGCTGACGGGTAGTGGATGGTCTGCCAGGCCTTCTGCTGAGCCACGCACAGCGTGAGGCCGGTGCACAGTGCCAGGGCTGTGAGAAGTAGTTTGTTTTTCATTGTCGATGATGTTAACGGTGGTCTGTTTTTCCGGAGAGCAAATGTAGTCATTTTATGCCCCACAGCCGGCATCCATTATGATTTTTTAGGGTTCGGAGTCCACAGGAATGTTGAAGGTTAAAGGTGTTATGTTTTACGTTTCGTGTTGGAAGACCAAGAGGGTAAAACGTACAACCTTCAACAATTACGTACGCCAACCTTACTAAAATAAAAAAATGGGCCTTTTCACAAAGGTCCATCTTTAGTTTTCAATAGGTATTAGTTTTTTAAAGGTAAAAAGATTGTTTTCAGGATAACGTTGCAAAGATGAAGCCTTTTTTCACAACTGCCAAATAAAAACGTATGTCTTATAACATATTTCTTTATTTGCGGACTGAGCCGTTAACTTTTGTTGGTCAGAAAGAGCATCTTCGCAAGTCAAAGTGGCTGCAAAGGTAACACAAGTTAAAATGCCGACCTAACTTTTTAGCGAAAATTTTCACCAGAGACCGAAAATTGTTGTTCGAACACAATCCACCACGCACACAAAGGCGCTATTTCTTTTGAATAAATGGGGACAAATGACGAAACAACTCAAAAAAATCATTATTTTTGCACCTTGAAACAGTAAACATAAACTAATTATGGCTGAAAAAGAGACAGAAATCACCGAGAAAAAAAGCTTGAACTTCATAGAGCAGGCCGTGGAGAAAGACCTGCGAGAGGGTAAGAACGGAGGCAGAGTGCAGACCCGATTCCCGCCCGAACCGAACGGATACCTACACATAGGACACGCCAAGGCCATCTGCCTTGACTTCGGCATAGCCGCAAAATACGGCGGCGTGTGTAACCTCCGGTTCGACGACACAAACCCCACGAAGGAGGACATGGAGTATGTGGACTCCATCATGGAGGACATCCGCTGGCTGGGATTCCAGTGGGGACACGTCTACTATGCGTCCGACTACTTCCAGCAGCTGTGGGACTTCGCCGTGCAACTCATCAAAGAGGGCAAGGCCTACATCGACGAACAGTCCGCCGAGGAGATAGCCAAGCAAAAAGGCACACCCACACAACCGGGCGTGGAGAGCCCCTTCCGCAACCGACCCATAGAGGAGAACCTGCGCCTGTTCGAGAAGATGAACAGCGGCGAGGCCGAGGAAGGATCCATGGTGCTGCGCGCCAAGATTGACATGGCAAACCCCAACATGCACTTCCGCGACCCCATCATCTACCGCATACTGAACGTGCCCCACCACCGCACAGGCGACAAGTGGAAGGCCTACCCGATGTACGACTTCGCCCACGGACAGAGCGACTATTTCGAAGGTGTCACCCACTCGCTCTGCACACTGGAGTTCGTGGTGCACCGACCCCTCTACGACCTCTTCATCGACTGGCTGAAGGAGGGCAACGACCTGGACGACAACCGCCCGCGACAGACGGAGTTCAACAAGCTGAACCTCAACTACACCCTCATGAGCAAACGCAACCTGCTCATCCTGGTGAAGGAAGGTCTGGTGAACGGATGGGACGACCCCCGCATGCCGACCATCTGCGGATTCCGACGCCGGGGATACTCGCCCGAGTCTATCCATAAGTTCATCGACAAGATAGGCTACACTACCTACGACGCCCTCAACGAGTTCAGCCTGCTGGAG
>CAVINS010000069.1:0-11078 GCA_963643925.1 Bacteroidaceae bacterium | reverse complement strand
GGAGAGCGCCGTGCGCGAGGACCTCAACGCCCGCGCCACACGCGTGTCCGCCGTGGTGAACCCCGTGAAACTCGTCATCACCAACTATCCCGAGGGCAAGACCGAGGAGATGGAAGCCATCAACAACCCCGAGGACCCCACGGCAGGATCGCACACCATAGAGTTCAGCCGCGAGCTGTGGATGGAGCGCGAGGACTTCATGGAGGACGCCCCGAAGAAATATTTCCGCATGACCCCCGGACAGGAGGTGCGACTGAAGAACGCCTACATAGTGAAGTGCACCGGATGCAAGAAGAACGCCGACGGCGAGGTGGAGGAGGTCTACTGCGAATACGACCCCGACACACGCAGCGGAATGCCCGGCAGCGACCGCAAGGTGAAGGGAACCCTCCACTGGGTGAGCTGCGCCCACTGTCTGCCCGCCGAGGTGCGCCTCTACGACCGGCTGTGGAAGGTGGAGAACCCGCGCGACGAGCTGGCAGCCCTCACCGAGAGCCAAGGCTGCACACCGCTGGAGGCCATGAAGCAGATGATAAACCCCGACTCGCTGGAGGTGCGCACCAACTGCTACGTGGAGAAATTCCTGGCCGACGCCAAGCCGTATGACTATCTGCAGTTCCAGCGCATAGGATACTTCAACGTGGACAAGGAGTCGGCACCGGACCATCTGGTGTTCAACCGCACCGTGTCGCTGAAGGACACCTGGAGCAAGATAAACAAGTAAACAAAGTAAATCATTGCCGTTTCCCCGAAGAGGACCCATCGCCCCCGAAGGGAAACGGCTTTTTTCTAATCATTAAATATATACCATACCACAATGAAGCAACAACGAGGGACAAAGGAAGTAGATTATGAAAAAAGGTTGAAATGCCTTTCGCAGAAAATAGCCAAGAACCCCAACGACGTGGATTCGATTTTCGACAAAGGTGCCCTCCTAATGGAAATGGGCAGACTGACGGAAGCCGAAGAGATATTCCGGTACATGTACATTGACGATCCGAAAAATTTAGGGGCGCTGTCGTACCTCATCGAGGCACTCATCCTCGAGGGCGAGACAGAAGAGGCGTACAAACTCTGCGACCGACTGTTTGCAGAAGACACAGAATACGCCAGAAATGTTTATTTCAGTCTCATATTGGCACTCCACGCCTACAAAAAGAAACCAGGGGAAGCGATTACAATCGTCGACAGAGCGATAGACACGGAATTCGACCTCAAAAAATCGTATTTGTTTAAAGCGGTCTTGCTGTTGGACACAGGACAGACTGCGCAAGCCGAATATTATATCAATCTGGCCATCAAAAATCATTGGGACAACCTCAACGACCTCTTACTGACCGCCGTTGGCATCGGAGAATATCACCCGGCCATCGCGTTGAAGCTCTATCTGGAGATAAAAAAGGCAAATCTGGAAAAAGAAGGGGAAAAAGGAGTGGAGAAATATGGTCTTCCTATCGACGGACTTATAGCCAACGCCGCCTACGAGATAGAAGACTACGAGACCTACCTGAAGCATTTAGGTCCACTGTGCGAGACGGAGGCGGAATTCGTGAAACAGCTGTTCGGCGACAGGATGGGACGTTTGACCCCAAAGGAGTTTTACGCCAAGGAGCAGAGGGAGCTGGGAAACAAATGACAGACACATACACACATATATTATTATATAGACAGATAAACTTATGAAAAGAACTTTCAAAGATTACGCCCTCATCACCCTGAAGGGATTGGGCATGGGAGCCGCTGACGTGGTGCCCGGCGTGTCGGGAGGCACCATCGCCTTCATCGTAGGCATCTACGACGAGCTGATAGATACCATCAAGAGCATCAACGCGCAGAGTCTGAAGTCCTTCTTCACCGGCAAGTGGAAGACCTTCTGGCGACAGATCAACGGCACGTTCCTCTTCTCGCTGCTGCTGGGCATCGGCATCAGCATCTTCTCGCTGGCGAAGGTCATCACCTGGCTGCTCGAGACGCACCCCATCCTGGTGTGGGCATTCTTCTTCGGCCTGGTGCTGGCATCCACGTGGTTTGTAGGCAAGGACATCAAGGGGTGGAACTGGAAGACGGTGCTCTCCTTCATCGTCGGTGCCGTGGTGGCATACTACATCACCGTGGCCACGCCGGCAGAGACACCCACCAACCTGGTGTTCATCTTCCTCTGCGGGGCGATAGCCATCTGCGCCATGATATTGCCGGGCATCTCGGGCAGTTTCATTCTGGTGTTGCTGGGCAAATATCTCTACATCATGGAGGCGGTGAAGAACCTCAAGGTGGTCATCCTGCTGGTGTTCGCCGCCGGAGCGTTCATAGGCATCACGTCGTTCTCGCACCTGCTGTCCTACGCGCTGCACAAGCTTCGCAACGTCACCCTGGCCGTGCTCTGCGGCTTCATGTTGGGCTCGCTCAACAAGGTATGGCCCTGGAAGATTACCGAAATATGCACCGACTCCGCCGGCATCGAGTTTGTGAAGGAGACGAACTGTGCCCCCAACGAGCTGGTGTGGCAAGCTATCGTCCTGATGGTGGCAGGATTCCTGATGGTTTACTTCATAGAGAAGCTCTCGTCGAAGACAGCCACCGCCCACAAGCATACGGAAGAGTAAAGGGACCGGACCGCCCCGTTTGCGGTCTACATACAAACATACAGTAGGAGGTAAATGCAATCCATAAAGGTCATTTACCTCCTACTTCCGTATGTCATGGGGCCATTCATTCAAAGAGCCATAGGTCTATAGACATTGAGCCTTGGCTCATTGGCACTTGGGCCTTGGCTCGTTTGCCGATGACCCCGCACGCTCGTTTCCAAGCCTTATCGTGTGTTTCGTGTCGGCCTCGCAAGGTCGCACCCAGGAGGCCCGGCATCAGCTCCTGCTCACTTCCAATCCCTTGGTAGAGAGCTTCATGTCCACGAAACGGGCGCAGGCGTTGGGCGGATTCTGCGTCAGCGTCTGGCGGATGCGAAGGGCGGCTTCGGGCGACTTTGCCACCATGTAGAGGTAACCGCCACCGCCAGCTCCGGGGAGCTTATAGCCCAAACAGAAGTCGTGAATCTGACGGATGATGCGCTCCACGCTTTCGGGGTTTGTGCCGCTGTCGAGCCGTTTGTTCTGTTCCCAGGTCTTCGCTATGAGGCGGCCATACTCCTCGAAGTTGCCGCGCTGGATGCTCTCGAAGAGGTCGCAGGCGTGGGCCTTCATCTCGCCCAGCAGACGCAGGTGTCCGGTGGAGTTGAGGAACATGCCCCGCACAATCTCCGCCAGTATTCCCTTGGCCGTGCGGGTGATGCCGGTGTAGTAGAGCAAGTGACATTGGGCAAACTCGGAGTCGGTAAACAGGGTGTCGGGCAACCAGCGCGCCACAGGGCATTGGTCGAATCCGCTGTGCGTCTGCAGCAGCTTCACGCCCCGCAGCACACCGCCATATTGGTCCTGCCATCCGCCGCCGGTGGTGAGCAGCTGCTCCAGCACGAGCGTGCGTTGGCAAATCTCGTTCTTGTCCCAACCGAGTCCGCAGAAGTCCGCCACAGCCGCCAGCACGGTGGAGGCAAGGATGGAGCTTGTGCCCAAGCCGGAGCCTGCCGGCACAGCGGAGAGGAGGGTCACCTCGATGCCCGAACCGAAAGTCTCCAACTGCTCGCCGAGGGAGTTGTATGCGATCTTGGAATATCCGGGTTGGAAGCCTGCCAGCACCAGGGCGGCCTTGGGTATGGAGAAGGGGGAACCTACGCGGGCAAAGTCGCGCAACTCGTCGTAGGTGCGCACCACCTCCATGGCGCCGAGGTCGATGCTACGCAGCACCACCACAGGTTCCTTACAGGGTTTCACATAGGCCTGCAGCGGCTGTTGTCCGTTCAGCTCGATGGCGATGTTCACCACGTTGCCGCCCTCGCCCAGACAATACGGTGGAGTATCGGTCCATCCGCCTGCCAAGTCGATGCGCACAGGGCTGCGCGACCACACTATCTGGTCGGCATGGACGTCCAGCTTCGGCTGCTGCTTGCGGGCAAGCACCGTGGCCGTGAGTCCCTCGCGGAGGAGTCCGAAGGCGGCGTTCTCGGCCTCCTTGTATTCCTCGCCCCGCAGTTGCCGCAGTTGCGCACGGAACATCTGGTCGCTGATGCGCGTCATGATGGGGGTCGTCTCGGGCAGAGGCTGCGGTTCGGGCAAGCGGAACCGTGCATACTCCTCGGCGGCATCCTTCAGGTTGAGTTGATAGAAGACGCTCTTCTGATAGTTCTTCGCCAGCATGGGCCAATTGAGCGCCCGCAGTTGCTGGCGTTGGTTCACCAGACGGCGCAGGTTGGCGTAGGCGGAAATCTCGTCGGCGGACACCTTGCGGCTCTGCTTCCAAATCTCCGCACCCTTGCGCTCGGAGGCATCCAGCAGGTAGCGCATGGCCTTGCCAAGGTCGTCCACGGATTGGCACACGGGGAAGATGCGGGCGGACTGCAGGTCGGCATTTCCTTCGATGGCCTCGGCCGCGAGCCCACGCTCCGACAGCCAAGTGGTGACAGGCGCGCCCATGAAGAGGGTGGCATCGCTGTCGATGCGTCCCTTGAAAGCGTCGTAGAATCCATAGCAGCGTGCCACATAGTCGCGGTCGCCCATAGGCACCACATCCACGCAGACCTCGGGCCTCAGGGTGATTTGCCAGTTGTTCCGGGGGATGCCGGTGATGATATTGTGGTTGGAGATGGTCCACCCCCGTCCCACGTAGGCGTTCTCTATCCAGAGTTGGGAGTTGTCCGACGTGAGGCGGATGTCCACCTGGGCGTTCTGCACGAACATGGCCGGATGGGGTTTCACACTGCGGTGGATTATCTCACGCTGGTCGTTCACCAGATTCTGCACGGCCACGGTGGACGAGAGCAGCTCGTGGCTTGTGCCGTAGTGGTAGAACTCGCCGCCCGGCAGGGGCAGTATGGCCACCGTCAGTTGCCGTATCTCCTCGTCCGCCAGCTGCGGATGTTCGCCCAAGGCGCAGCCAAAGTCGGAGTAGAGGTCGTAGTTGCGTATCTTGCCGCCCTCCTTGGAGCGTGCCATCAGCAGGCGTACGGCCTTGTCGCTGAGAAGCCAAATGCCGATGTCCATCAGGAAGAGGTGTGTCTGCATCAGCTTGCCTAGGGTCTCCACCGAAGGCTTCTGCAGCATGTAGTCGAGGCGGTCGGGTGTGTTGCGCGACGATACGAACACACCGTGGTTCTTCGCCAGATTGGGGTCTACCCACAGGCCGTAGCACACCACATCGGCTTCGGGGATGGTCTGCAGGGGCTCCGAGGAGCGGATGTAGACATCGCCGCTGGCAATGAGCGTATGGAGGCTGTCGGGTGCCTGCTCCATAATCTTGTTGTAGAGCGGCAACTGCAGCGACAGCAGGTTTTGCCCGAGCGGTTGTCCCTTTGCCCAACGGAACACGGGCACGGGCGTGAGCACTTTGCCCGATGGGGCGTAAGCCGGCAGCCGTCGGCTCTGTCCGCCGGCGTGCAGCAGGATGCGCTTCTCGCGGCCGAGCCAGTGGAAGAAATCCTCGTCGGGGGCCCACTCGCGGGCACAAGCCTCAAGCAGCCATGTGGTGCCTCCGCCGGAGCCCAACTTGCAGCCTATGGGGTCGGAGGTGCAGAACCATTCGTCGCGACTTACGTTTTCTATTTCATGAAAACACTCCACCAAGTTAGGCGGAAGGGATAACAGCTTTTTCATTCTCGCAGTATGTTTGGTAGTGAGCTCCATCAGTCGATGGACGAGAACAGCTTGATGCGCTGTTCCTCACTGAGTTTACAAATCAGCAGGGTGTCGTCTTTCTCGGCCACGATGTATCCGTCGAGGCCTTGCACCACCACCTTTTTCTCTTCCGTTGCGTGGACGATGCAGTTGGCGGAGTCGTAGAGTCGGATGTTGGGACCGATAGTCACGTTGTGGGACATGTCCTTGGTCATCCGCTCGTGCAGCGAGCCCCAGGTGCCCAGGTCGCTCCATCCGAAGTCGGCGGGCAGGACGAAGATTTCCTCGGCCTTCTCCAGTATGGCATAGTCCACGGAGATGTTCTCACAGTTGGGGAACTCGGCATTGATGGCCGTCTGTTCGTCGGGTGTGAAGTAGAGGTGCGCCATGCTCTCGAAGATGGCAGCGATGGCAGGTTGGTAGACGCGGAAGGCGTTGACGATGGTGTTGACGTTCCACACGAAGATGCCTGCGTTCCAGAAGTAGTTGTCGTGGCGGATGTAGTGTTCGGCGGTCTGAAGGTCGGGCTTCTCCCTGAAGGAGTCCACGCGGTACACCTCTTTGTTGATGGCCGATGCCGCAGTCAGGTCTGCCTCGATGTAGCCGTAGCCTGTCTCCGGGCGTGTGGGTTTCATGCCCAGGGTGAGGATGGCGTCGGAGTCCTGGGTGAAGCTCATGGCGGACTTTATCACCCGTTGGAACTCCTTCACGTTCATCACCACATGGTCGCTGGGGGTCACCACGATGTTGGCTCTCGGGTTGCGCGCCTTTATCTTCCAGCTCACGTAGGCTATGCAGGGAGCGGTGTTGCGTCGGCAGGGTTCTTTCAGGATGTTGTCTTCGGGAATGTCCGGCAGTTGTTCCCTCACCTGGGCGGTGTACTTGTCGGAGGTGACGACCCAGATGTTCTCAATGGGGCAGATGCCCGCGAAACGGTCCACGGTCAACTGCAGCAGTGTGCGTCCGCAGCCCAACACGTCGATAAACTGTTTGGGCCTGTCAGGAGTGCTCATCGGCCAGAAGCGGCTTCCTACGCCGCCTGCCATAATAACCAAATGGTTGTTGTTTTGTTTCATATACTCTCAATATTATTGTTTCCCATGTTTGTTTTCTGCTATTTGACAACAAAGCATCGGCCTTCCGTTGCCTGTGGACAATAGGTGTGAATCACCGTTCCATCGGTTCGGAAGTGAATAACTGCAAAGTTAGTGATTTATTCCGACCACAAAGGAACGTATCGGCATAAAAATTATTTGCCGCAGGCGGCAGGTCACAAACGAGGAGGCGTTATCCCGCCTTGACGAAACGTTTCGTCAGCAACCGTTTGCCATCGGCATCGAAGACACTGAGAATGTAGACTCCGCTGTCCAACGCATGGGTGGAGACCTCCTCGCGGAAGGGCTCACGCACCACCTCACGCCCATAGACATCCTCTATGGTGAGGGAGGCCGCACCTGGCACCTTGTCCACGGTTACCATCCAGTGGCAATGCACCGCGTCGGAAAGGCCCCTGGCAGCCTTCGTGGGGTCGGTGCTCTCGTTGCCATAGCAATCGACAGCCCGCACAGCGAAGTGGAGCGACTTGGCAGCGGCGGCATCCATGGTGTAGACGGTGTCGCGCAGATTGAGCGCCACGATGTTACGAGGCAGGTCGGTGTCCACGGTGTCCGACGTGGAGGCGTAGACATTGTAGCGTACGCCGGAGTCGTGTGCAGAGCGGCGGGAGTTGTCCGTGGCGCCGTTCCACTGCAGTATGAGTTTGCCGTCCTCCGTGCGGCGTGTCAGATGGGTGGGAGCCGTAGGTGGTATACTGTCCTGCCAGCGCATGGGCACCGTCAGCGCCGGATAGGGATAGATGTCCCGCTTGATGACGTCGAAGAGCCCGCTCACGTTGCGCAGCACGAACTTTGCGCGGAAGTAGGCCTGCCCTGGCACGTTGGCGCTGCGGGTGAAGTAGATCTGCTGCTCCACATCGGGCAAGGGCCAATTGGCTTCCTCCAGGAAGTAGACCCCCAAGCCGGGCACGATGGTGCGGCCGTTGGAGTGCTCTTGCCAGTCGTACACGAAGGGGTAATAGTTGTTCTCGCGATAGTAGAGCATCGGCATCACCAGGTCCTGAATGCCTTCCGCCAGCCACCCTTGCGCATCCTGGAAGACGGAGTTATAGGCATTCCATCCTCGGGAGGGATAGCGCTTCGTGTCGTTGTACTTGCCCAGCGGCGAGCTGCCCACCTTCAAGTGAGGTTTTATCGCCTTTATACCTTTATATATATAGCGCATCAGCTCGGTCATGTTGTCGCGCCGCCATTGCGCCAGCGTGCGGCCCTTGCCGTATTTCTTGAATTGTGCACGGTCCATCTGATGGTTCTTCCCGTTGGGATAGCGTATATAGTCGAAGCTGACGCCATCGAGGTCGTACCGTGTGACCATCTCCTTCACCACCGAGAAGAGGTACTCCTTGGTCTCGGGCTCACCGGGGTTTAGGTACCAGCAGTCCTTGTAGTGCATGCAGATGGAGCGTTTGCGCGCCACCACGGACAGCTTGCCCTGGCTGCGGACGTGTTTGTCGCCGCCCACGGGGATGGCCACCACCCAGGCATGGCACTCCATGCCCCGCTTGTGACACTCGTCGATGATGAAGGCCAAGGGGTCGTAGCCCGGGTCTTTGCCCGGCGTGCCTGTCAGCGCGTCCGTGAAGGGTTCTATCTCAGAGGGGTATATCAAGTCGCCGCGCATGCGTGTCTGCATCAGCACGGTGTTGAAGTTGGCGCGATGGAAGGCTTCCAGCTGATCCACAATCTCCTGCTTCTGTCGGGCGATGGACTGCGGCGAGAGGGCGTGCGTGTCGGGCCAATCGAGTTGGTTGAGCACGGTAATCCACACGGCGCGCGTCTCCACCTTCGGATATTGCGAGGCGGCAGAGAGCGAGAAAGGCATTTGCTGGGCTTGGACTGAAAGTGTCAGTAGGCTGAGTACGCCGCACAGCAAGGCGTAAAAGCGTATATTGAGTCTGTTATAATTTGTCATCATCTCGAATTTGAGCGCAAACTTACACAAAAATCACAAGGGAATAGCTAACTTTGCAGAAGTTTACATGCGAAAAATAAGATATAAGATGAGAAAAATGAAACGTTCCGCGTGGCTTCCCCTGGTATTGCTTGTCTACACCACCGGCATGGCCATCTATTTCCTGCCCCGCAACACCCAGATCAGCGACGCCGAGAAGTGGGGAACCATCGGCCTCTCCTACGTCATCATCGCCCTGCTGTGGTTTGTGCTCCGTAAGAAGGAGAAGGCAGCAGCCCAGCGCGAGGAGGATATCCATCGAAACCAAAACCACACCAACAATACCAAATGAAACACTACATCATTATGCTTTGCCTGCTCGCCGCAGTGGGCAGCGCCACCGTCACGGCGGACGCGCAAATATCGAAGGCGAAACGCGACTATCTGGAATATCTGTTCACCGTCAACTCTCCTGACCGCTGCTATAAGTTGGGCGAAGAGGCCAAGGTGGAGGTGTTGGCATACACAGGCGGCACAGGCCTCAACGATGTGGAGGTGACCTACGACGCCGGGGACGACATGTTGCCGGCAGACAAGAAGGGCACGGTACGATTCGTCGACGGCAAGGCCACCATCCCCTTCGGAACTATGCAGACTCCGGGGTTCCGCTACTGCAACGTCTCCTTCACCTACAACGGCAAGCGCTACAAGGACTTCATCAAAGTGGGCTTCGAGCCGCAGCGTATAGAGCCCCTCACCGAGATGCCCGAGGACTTCAACCGCTACTGGAAGAAGGCCATGAAGAAAGCCGCCAAAGTGCCCATGGAGGCGGAGGTCACACCCTGTCCCGAGCTTTCCACCGACAAGGTGGACGTCTCCGTGGTGAAGCTGCAGTGCTCGCGCAAAGGCCGCTACGTCTACGGATACCTGAGCAAACCAAAAGCCGAGGGCAAGCACCCTGTCGTGTTGGTGCCGCCCGGAGCGGGTGTGAAGAAGATAGCCCCTACAACGCTCTATGCCGAGGAGGGCTTCATCACGCTGGACATCGAGATTCACGGCATCGCCTTCGACACCGACGAGGAGAACTTCAAGACCCGCAAGGAGGAGCTGGGCGACTATTGGTACACGGGCATCGGCGACAAGGAGACCTATTACTATAAAGACGTCTATCTGGCTTGCGTGCGCTGCATCGACTTTCTGCAGTCGCTGCCCGAGTTCGACGGAAAGAACACCTTTGTATCCGGTGGCAGTCAAGGCGGTGCGCTGAGCATCGTCACTGCAGGACTCGACAAGCGCGTGAACTTCCTTGTGGCCTACTATCCTGCCTTGAGCGATGTGACAGGTTTCGTGAAAGGCCGTGCGGGCGGATGGCCCCGCATGTTCGTGCCCGGACAGAAACCGGGGACAGATGTCGCCCCCGATGTGGCAATGGAGACAATGAAGTACTATGATGTGGCAAACTTTGCACGCAACATCACCGTTCCCGGCTTCTACTCGCATGGATACACCGACAATACCTGTTGCCCGACCTCGGTGTGCGGAGCCATCAACTCCATCACTGCCCCCAAGACCGTGGTGGTCACTCCCACCTCAGGCCACTGGCGCTTCCCGGAGACCAACCGAGAGTCCATCCAATGGATGAAGTCGCAGCTGAGATAAAGGATTTCGGGGTCCCCAAGGCTTCGGCAGGAGCCACTGCATCCTCGTTTGGGTCGATTCGTCAGGTGATTGTGGCACGGCAAGAAACTTGCCCATCACAAGTTTTGCATTCTCAACGCAAAAACGTAATTTCGCATCGGAAACAAGAAACAAACACGGCAGCGTATGAAATACCCTATCGGAATACAGACATTCGGGAATATTATCGAGGACGGCTTCGTCTACGTGGACAAGACCGACTTGGTGTACTCCCTTGCAACAGAGGGAAAGGTTTACTTCCTCAGTCGCCCCCGCAGGTTTGGCAAGAGTCTGCTCATCTCCACCTTGGAAGCCTACTTCCTTGGCAAGAAGGAACTCTTCCGTGGACTGAAGATGGAGGCACTTGAGAAGGAGTGGAAGACGTATCCGGTGATTCGCATCGACTTCAACGGGGACAACTTCACCTGCGAGGGTGCACTAGATGGAGCCTTGAATAACATCGTATCGAAACTGGAGAAACAGTACAGCGTAGAAGTGACCGAAGGCACAAGCATCGGCCGCAGGTTTCAGGACCTCCTCGCCGCAATCCACCGTCAGACAGGCATGCGAGTGGTGGTGCTTGTGGATGAGTACGACAAGCCCCTGCTCGACGTGATGGGCACGCCCTACAAGGTGAGCTACCAAGGCGAGGAGATTTCGCTCGAGGAGTATAAC
>CAVINS010000068.1:2670-13709 GCA_963643925.1 Bacteroidaceae bacterium | reverse complement strand
GTGGCGGTAATGATATTGTAAATGGGGCTGGTGATACTGTAAATGATACTGTAAACGATGGTATTGACCCTGTAAATGACCCTGTAAACAATGGCGTTGACCCTGTAAACAATGTGCTGACAGAACGCCAAAACCGGATAGTAGATTTGATGTTAAAAAAGCCGAATATAACAAGATGTGACCTGACAGAGAATCTCGGTGTATCCTTGGCTACCCTGAGGCAAGAAATCTCAAAGCTAAAGGATAAGGGTTATATCAAGCGAGTCGGTAGCGACAAGACAGGACATTGGGTCGTCTTGTTAAGGTCATCTCAATGAAAAAGCAACAACACCGATGATGGCCGGAACTTTTCAAAAACGTTGCTGGTTTGTTGCTCGGAATTAGTTTTGGAAGTTCCAGATATGGCAAACTGATTAATAATGAATAAATAACTGAAACGCAAGATTGGACTTGCGAAGATAGAACGCAACAAAACTCGCGACAAGGAAGAACAACATAAACTGGCAAGCATGGGCTGGCACTGCATTACCATATGGGAATGTCAGTTGAAACCCAAAGTTAGAGAACAGACTCTGCAGTCATTAGAATACACTCTCAACCACATCTACCTCGAAGACCACAAGGTTAGAAGATACGAATTGCCGGAAGAGGATATGATAATGGCGGCAGAACCATGCAGTAAATATTAAGGTAACGTAGTAATAACGTATGAATAAGAATCAGTTAATAAGAGAAATTGCAAGGCGAACTGGTCTTACTATTCGCCTTTCTAAAATAGTTGTAAACTGTCTTACACAGGCTATAACATCGGAATTGGAGCAGGGACATAAAATTTCCTTGAAAGATTTCGGCGCCTTTTACAATGTAACAAGGCAAGGGAAAACTTATTTTGACTTTCGTGCAAATGAAATGAGAAAATCTGTGCCAAAGAATGTCGTAAAGTTCACCCCATATAAAGGATTCAAAAAATTATTATGTCCTAACATTATAGAACTTCGCTCTGACAATGACGGTTCATTGGAAAATAGTATTGTTTTAAGACAAAATGTATTTACTTGCCAACAACCAACAAAAAGAAAAACAAGTACTGTCAACTCAACTCCAGAAATTGGTAAGCAAAACATCGGGAAAAGACAGCGACGCAAGCAAGATTTGTCATCTTCGAATCTAGTCTTTGAAGGGAACTTTCTGTATGACAAATTCCAAGGAGAGTCAGACCATAATACATTTCCTTCGCTGAAAGTTCCTCATAAAGGCACGCCAATACTAGTTCCACAAAAAGACAAAACAGGAGCAACTATGGGTGTAATGGAACTTGTGTTACAAAAAATTTTACGTGAGATTTGTAAAGAGCTCAAAGAGGTAT
Source organism: Bacteroidaceae bacterium (assembly GCA_963643925.1). Classification (GTDB taxonomy): domain Bacteria; phylum Bacteroidota; class Bacteroidia; order Bacteroidales; family Bacteroidaceae; genus Phocaeicola_A. The sequence goes on along the minus strand of CAVINS010000068.1, from coordinate 12,343 downwards.
GTATACTCGAAAATGTAAAACTTCCGATATTAAATAGGAACTATTCATATCGTCCGGATATTTGTCTGTATTGGGAGAAGAAAAACGTATATATAGACATTGAGATTGATGAGCCTTATGACATCGTAAGTCGTAAGCCAATACATTATATGGGAAATGGGGATAATCTACGTGACAGATATTTCATTAGAAATGGATGGTGCGTGATTCGTTTTACCGAGCAACAAGTGCACGATAATTTAGATGGTGTTGCTAACTACATCAAACGTGTGCTAAGTTGGCTGGTAGATGATATAAACATCAAATTCGAAAAAGACTCGTTAGACTCTTCCGACAGATGGTCTTACGAGCAGGCTGAGAATATGGCATCTGATAATATACGAGAGCATTATCTTGGCTTACCAAACTATACTCCTACAGAACGTAGCTCACAACAGGTAGAAGACAATACCTCTGATTTAGTATCTTCCATATTCACTAAGCCGAATGAGGATATCTTGCCACAACGTCAAGAATCTAAATGGGTATCTGTTGTTGATGAAATAAAAAAATCATCCACAGAGTACTGTAAGGTGATTAAAACAGATGGCTATCAGTGGATTTATAACAATAAACAGTTAAAAATCGTTTCTAAAAATGGCATTAGGTCGATTTCGGGGAAAAGCCCTTTTGAAGTTGATTTCGAGATACCATTATATGAAATTTCAGGTATTGTTCCAATGGACAATTTGTTTTCAAACGTCCAATGGGAATATAGAGATGGCATGCAATTAGAGGATTTGGACGAAATGCGCGATATGCTTTTTAATGCTATAGCCAAAGGCAGTCCTATATGGATAGCTTACACTTCAAATAATTCAGGATATGGTACGCGTTTCTTGTCTAATCTGGTTTGTGATTGGATGGGAAGTTATTATAGTACACCCCATATTGGATTGGGCTATTGTAAAAAATATGGTATGAGTTCTTTATCTCATTTTCATGGATATTGTTCTAATCGGAAGGAGTTTAGAATGTTTGCTACGGACTATAGACTTGAAAGACTGAAAGTGCTAAACTGTAATAATGTTTATCTCTTTCCCGAAGTATATACACGTAGTTTCGCTCAGTTAATTATGGCACCATATAATGACGATAATGGATTGACTTTCTTTGAGAATGCAGACGAAATCTTAGAAATCATGCCACAGAATGAGCTGGATTCACTGCTCACACAAGGGAATTTGGCAAATTTGCAAGTCATGAAAGGTGATGTTGATAAGGCTATAGAATTGTATAAACAAAATCCATACAACCTATTTATAACACCTAACTCAACTTGGGGAGAGACTTGTATTGCTGACATAAAGTTCTTCATTAATTTATTTAATGAACATCTCGATGACACTCATGATTATTATAATTTCAATGCAAAAAGTCAGTTGGCTAATTTTGAAGAAGTCTTGAAACAGTTAAACGAATCTTCATGGATGAAACAATAACCAAGTATCTTCTACAAATTGGTAACGATGAAAGAGATAAAAAATAAACTTAAAGTGCGCAGCATTATCACCGCCGAAGCACCATACGCCGGCAACGTGATGCGTATTCCGCAGGAGATACAGCAGAAGGCGCAGCAGTTGTGTTGGAAATACAACATGAGTGACCCGTCGGACGGGGAGGCACTGGCAGCGATACTCAAAGAGTTGCTGGGTACTTGGAGCGAGAACGTGGCAATTATGCCGCACGTTCACTTCGACTACGGCATCAATGCGCACTTTGCTGGCGGACACTTCACGCTCGTCAACTTCGACTGCGTGTTCCTTGATACGTCACCAATATATATAGGTGAAGATGTGTTTATTGGTCCGAAGTGTGTGTTGGCTTGCGCAGGACATCCCATCAACTCGGAGCAGAGACACACGGAACCACTCACACAGAGCAAGCCTATACATATTGGTAACAACGTGTGGTTGGGTGCTAGCGTCACTGTTATCGGTGGCGTGACTATCGGTGACGGCTCGGTCATTGCAGCCGGTACGGTTGTCACCAAAGATATTCCTGCCGGTGTCGTTGCTGGCGGTATACCATGCAAGTTGATAAGGCCGATAACGGAGGCTGACCGGATTAAGCCGGAAAAGATAAAATTCTGATTTGAATTCGATTAGTTGGAGTGTTATAGACTCCGTCTATGAAGAAGAGTAGAATATAAATAAAAATAAATGACTATGTCAGCAAACGATATATCTATAGGTAAATATCTTGAGTTAAAGGGCGGTTCGATAGAAGAATTTCGTCAATATGCTCAATCCAAAGGTATTAATTTGCCCGATGATTTGAACTATTGTCTTACTCCTACAGAGTTAAAGACGATTGATCCAACAATGGCGTTTAGGCTAAAGTTCTCTGGTGCTTTATCCTCCTCCAAGGAAACAACTGAAGAATCAGTTATAGAAGAATTACATGGCAATCAGCATACGGTAAACACCGGAATGACAACGGGCAGCAATATATTCACACTGCGCAGCGAGAAGAAACTCGCCGCCAAGGTTGATGTGCTCGGAAAAATCGACCTCGACGAACTCAACAAAAGTACACATCAGTCAGAAAGCAAAAGCGAATTATCTAGCGACGTCAATCCTTCAACTCAAAAAAACGGGAAAAAGAACAAAATGCCCAAAAGATTAATTGGTGTTGTTAAGTTCTTCGATTCTTATAAGGATTTTGGATTCATTACGACCAATAGCAAAGGCATGAGTGGAAAGCCGGAAGACGAAAAAAAACTTTTTAGTTTTTATATCTGTTCTTCCGAATGGAAATCCTCGTCACATCCCCAGAATGGTGAATGGGTTGTCTTGACACCTCAAAAAAATAACCGAGGAAAATGGAATGCCATTAATACGGAGAGACTTTCATACGACAAGGCTTCTTTGATTGAAGCGATGAAGTATCGTGGGAAATATGCTAAAATTGAAGGTTCCGACAGCCATTCCTCTGAGTCATACAATTATAATATTCTTTGCCATATTATTAACAAGATGGCGAAGAAAACTGTTAGCGGCTATAGTAATAATCGCCAAATCTCATATGACAAATCAATATTTCCAGAAGTAATATCCGCTTTTTGCGAATATATTTCAAGATACACCTCAGAGCAACAGCAGAATGTTATTACACAGTTCATTATTGACGATGAGCTGAGGAACTTATTGTCTTTGATTTTCCTCCAATCCGAATATGAAAGCGAAAACGAGGAACATAAAAATGCATATGTCAATTTCAAAAGCAATCTTATAGATGGGATACTCAATGCCGGTACCATTAAAGCGCTAGATTCACTTCCTGAAGAATTTGACTTGACCGTTTGTCTTGACAAACTTACTCAGATTTTAATAAATGAGTCAAATCAGAACAATTCTGCCACCAAGACCTGGTTAGAGAAACACCAGGAAATAGCAGAGAAGATGTCCTTGGACAACAATGATCTCTCAACACTTCCGCTAAGACTTGTCTTATACCAAATCACCGAAGACAAAGACTGGGTTTCTAATGTTTCTGCAGATTGGAATTCCATATGTCAATACATTAATGATACACCGAGTTTCGATAAGATAGATTTCATAGAATTGTATTTTGCCGATAGAGATGATGAATTCATTTCAAATCACGGTCTTGAAACTATCTTGACTTCTGAAGAGACAAGAGATTGGACAGAAGAGATTATTGCGTCAGGAGAAAGAAAACTATTTTCTCTTCTTAAAAGTTTTATGAAAGGAGAATTGGGGAACGATATTTCTCTAATTCAAGATTTCGTTAATCAAGGTTACGACATTACCAGTATCTCTGAAACATTACGGACCGCATTAAGTTCAGCAATCAAAGAAAATGCTTCTAGTGTTCGCCCTGTATTGGATGATATTATCAAACTCGGGACGACGTTGCCGGAATTGTTTCCGAACGATATTGGCATCAGTGATGAATTACGAGTTGAATTGTTTGTTCGGACCAATGATTTTGAATATTTGAATAACATGGATGACTTTGACTCATCCAATGAATGGATTACAAAGCAGCCTTCTGACTTTGTAGCTTCATTCATCAAATCATATGGTCCCCTTATTGAAGATGAACCTGAGGAAGATGCATTTATTATTTCCCTTGGAGAGGATACTGTAGCAGGAGCTATGGAAACATTGGAGGAAGAAGAGCAATTTCAAATCCTCCGATTCTTCCCTAAAGATTTTGCAACAAATATTGTGTCTGGTCATTTCGCTGACACTAAACTATTTGAACTCTATATCGGTGAACAATGGAATGAATTAAAAGGTAAACTCCCATATGTTGTCTTTGACTTGGAATCTGATGGCGACACAGTACGCGAATTCGCTTTTAGAAAAGGAGACTATACCCACTACTATGAGGATGAGGGTCAGTTAAGTTCTTTAATTGACGCTATAAATTCCACGTCTATTGTTGTAGGACATCGCATTAAGCAATGGGATTTAAAGATTCTAGAACAACACAACAATATCTCACCAGTGTTTGTTTGGGACACACTGGAAATCGAGATACTTCTCAACCCATGTAGATATGCATATTCTCTCCATACAGCACATAATGCAAAAGATGATACAGAATTGATCGACAGATTGTTCTGGAACCAGTTGTTCCGTCTTGCTATGGACGAGGGACTTTGCCGTCAATTGTCAAATTTCCTACCTGGAAATCTCACTCAAATCTTAGAAGAACTTCGCCAACCTAAATTCTCGAAATTCTTCAAGAAATCCGCAGGGTCAGAAGACAGTTTTTACCAAAGCCTTCACGATATAGACGAGACTCTTCAGGAATCATTAGCTCAAATAAATGAAGAATCAGAGAATAAAAAGACTCTTATCATTGCTCCACAAAGACTGTGGAACAGAATAGCCGAACATATATCATTGTCTTTCATTCGTGAAGATAATGGTATTGATTATCTGCCAATATCTAAGGAAAAGCTGGTAAGCAAGCCATTGGAAAATCCTTTCTTACAAGCAGTTGTTCTTCGGTTCTGTGAATTGTCAAAGACTCCAATCTATTCTAATCTGGCCCCATATCTCCGAATTCAATATTTCGACGAACAAATGTTGTTGGACTATGTTGAAGACAAAAATGAGTCGGGGGCTACATGTGCCGACTTGCGATATATTAATGATTTGCGCAGCACATTTGACTATGAGAAGGTGTATTTTATAGGCTGTGAATTGGAAAACCGGTTAAACCAATATACATTACCAACACCTCTGCGTCCATCTGACTTTTGGAATGAGAAGAATTCTATTCCTATGCGCTTGGGTGGCTCAAGTTACACTCCAGTAACGAGTGAAGACAGAAAATCTATACTCTTTTCGGATGTACCTGCTGAAGCTTCAAAAGTGTGGATTGAAAGAACTCGTGATGGTAAGTATATGGTTAATTACAACTTCAATTTTCACCAGAAACTGGAGAACTTAAAAGCAGAGATTGGGAGTAATGCAGAAATAAAGGATATCGCTTGGCTTTCAGAAGACAACGATAATTCATCAGTATATCTGGTACGAAGCGGTAGAGCTCCCAAGTTCGACTTTACACAAAAGCGTGTCAACTCAACTACGCGCTATCGTTCAATGTACTGGATGTATCAGCTTGCATTGTTGAATAGCATTCATACGTCAAGTTGTATATTGCCAATCATATACATACTAGAAGATAATTTGGAAATTGATCAAGTCGAAAAATACGCAGAATCAATTGGATTCTATGTTTCCAAAGAGGGAACTTTGATTTCTCGTTTAGAGAAAATCACACAACGAGCCAATGGACTTATTGTGGTTTCGAAAGAAAAATTCTTCGAAATCACAGAAAAACGTCTATATCATTCATATTGCTACGTTTGGGATCAAATGGCCATAGAAAAGCACATGATGATGTGGCAGAATTATGAAACAAGCGTTGGTGAGAGTACCCTTAATGACAATATCAAGGAAACTGGTGACGAGCTGAAGAAAGGTTCTAAAAAGGATACTTATCAGGCTTTACTAATCTCAGTTTGGCCTGTCTATCAATATTATAGCAGGTTCATTCTCGCTAACAATGCGGCATCAAAGATGTACATACTTGACAGTTTCCTTGAAGAATACCATACCTTGTCAAGTGTCTGGAATACCAGCAACTTTATTTCAACACCTCTTTGGCCCAACGAGGACACCTTTAATAGTCAGTTGAAGGTAGCTCAAGGTATATTCAATGATGGTTATAGCGATAATTCTCCAAAGGATGACTCTTCCATAAAACAAGCAATGGACGTCATTCTTGAAATTCTAGTGCCCCAAAGCGAGGGCAAAGAGCGAAAGTGGACAGATGTCCAGTCAAAGGTCCTTCCTGAAATTCTTAGCAAAAAAGAAAACTACTTGATATCCATCCCTACGGGTGGAGGTAAGTCTGTTCTATTCCAAGGTCCTGCTCTATATAATGCCTCCTATACAAATAGGTTGTCATTGGTTGTCACTCCATTGAAAGCATTGATGCAGGATCAGGTTCGTGAACTGTCAGATAAAGGTTTTTACACTAATGTAGACTTCTTGAACGGAGACCGCACATATCAGGAAACGAGGAGCATTTATAGAAAAATCAATGGAGGAGAATTGGCGGTATTGTATGTTACGCCGGAAAGGTTCCGTTCAAGAGGATTCCTCAATGCTCTTTTGACACGCATGGAAAACGATAAGGGCCTTGAATACATGATATTCGATGAAGCGCACTGTATCTCTCAATGGGGTATGGAATTCCGTCCCGAATATCTGAATGTCATAAAGAAATGTCATGAATTCTCAGAAAAATTCCCAAAAGGAATGTGCATAGCAATGTTCTCTGCAACCGTTACAGATATGATTTATAATCAAATTACTGAAACGGTGCCCGTGAAGAGATTAGGACAAGACAACGACAAAAAAATATATAACCCCATTAGAAGTCACATTGGAACTTCCTTTCAATTGGTTGGCCATGACCTTGATTCAAGAATTAAGGCTATCGTAGAATATACAAAATCCAACAGAATCGATTTTGCCAAGAGTAGAATGCTCGTGTTCTGCAAAACACGTAGTCAATGTGAAGAACTAGCTGCAAAACTGCCTGGACTTCTTGTTGATGCAGGTGTCTTACAGGAAAAAGATTCAATGGAAAGAGTTGGATACTTCCATGCTGGTTTGGATGCAGACGATAGGGACGATGCATATTCACGTTTTAAGTCGCAAGATGATCCTATTTACATATTATGTGCCACAAAGGCTTTCGGAATGGGTATGGACATTCCAAACATACATTACATCGTACATCTTTGTCCTCCTAACGTTCTTGAAGACTATCTTCAAGAAGTAGGACGTGCTGGCAGAAATAAAGATATGTATGAGAGTGTTGGCTTTAATTCGGAAAATCCAATACCAACGGTTTGCCTTTATTCCACGGAGGATATCAAGAAATCACGTGAACAACTTTTGCAAAGCATGCTTAGTTGGAAAAATTTGGAGGAAATCCGTGATGAAATACTAAAATACATTACGAATATTCAGCCTATTGAGACAACAAAGAAAATTCCTGTTGTCATTCCAAATAATCTTTGGAAAAGTTCTGATAATGACCATGACTATACAGACTTCAAACTTGGAGAATACTGGCTTGAACGGATGAATCGAATCAAGATGGGATACTTAAGTCCTGCACACATTACTATTACGGTAGTTGCAGAAGAGCCATCAAATATTGCAGCATTATCATCCAAAGCCGGTATACAAACAAAAGAAGTATATTCTGCAATAGCTGATATTGCAAAAGAGAAGGGCACAGCTACAATACAAATCTCACCACACCAAATAGCGAGTGAATTATCCATTCACACGTCTAAAGTGCTTAACGAGCTCATTACGTGTGTGGGATATAATCTTATTTCAATAAATCAAGAAGTCCGTTGTAGGATCGCAAACACACGCCGTGACGAAGTACCTTATATGCTAAAGAATCAGTATCAAGAATTAGCTTTCCACATAATAATAAATGCTGCGACCAAGATATTGGAAGACAATGTTCTGAATAAAGAAAAGACATACACCGACAAAGAAATAAAGGAATTCATTAATGTGGATGCCCTTCAAAACATCATCAAACCTGTTACTAGAAAAACAGAAAATGGTGAAGAAAAGACATATTACATGCCATGGTACAATGAAGATGAGAAAAAAAGAAATAAAGGTTTGTCCATCGCCAAGAATTACAAGAAAGATTTGCTCGGGAAACGCTTCCGCCAGATCTTTATAACCCTACTTGACATTGTGCCAAATGTAAAGTGCAAATCTTATATCGACAGAGAATCTAAAACAGTAAAGCAATCCATTTTAGTGGAAAGCTATGCTTGGAAGGATTTCCTTCCGATTTTTAAGGATGATTGTCTGAAAGTCTTGAAATACATATACGATTTGCAGCAAAAAAATGTTGACAATTTGAATTGGGCAGAGGCAATAAATTCATTGGGCTTTGAAAAGAAAGGATTCAATTATTTCGATAACATAATCCGATACCTTTCAGGGATGGCCTATGTCGTAACTGACAATTTGCTTCCTACAGGAATTGAAGTATGCTGTACGGATGATTCTGAAAATATGATTCTTGAGAATATGACATCAGAAAGTAAAGACTACAAAGATAAAAACGCATTTGATGAAGCAATGCAAATTCGTAGCCTGAGACTTTGTGTGATGGATGCGCTGACCTCTAAGATTAAGTCAAAGCAAGAGTTCCAGGAACTGATAAGTGCTTATTTCAGTAAAACAGATGCAAATGGCTTCATTGAACTTTTGAGTAAATTCTATGCTGATGATGATCCAATTTGGGATACAGTTCGAGAAACTGCGATAAAATCAGCAGAGGAAAAGATGAAGGACAACATTGAACAATGGAATATATATAATGAAAACTCTAACACAAATGTGAATGTAGAGGCTGGTCCTGGTTCCGGAAAGACTCACGTTCTCACGATGAGGTGTGCTAAGTTGATTTATCGTCAGCATGTACGCCCTGACCAAATTCTGGTATTGGCATATAACAGAGCCGTAGTAGTGGAGTTGAAGTCCCGTTTGACTAAGTTGTTCTCATCCTTGGGACTTAGTCGTTCTGCTGCGCAGCTGCATGTATATACATTCCATGGTCTTGCAAAAAAGATATGTGGAGATAAGGTGTTGGAAGGACTTGAAATGTCTGAATGGGAAAGTACTTTGCTAGACCTGATGAGAAGAAGTCCAATGGAAGTTGCGAAAAGTCTTAATGACATCAGATACATTCTTATTGATGAATTCCAAGACATAACTCAGACTCGACTTGAGGCAATGTTCAAATTGGACGAAATATACAAACATCCAGCTTTCTTCACCATAGGTGACAGAGATCAGAGTATTTATGGTTTCGAGAAGAAGGAATCAATGGATCCGGAATATTACTACAAGCAATTGTATGATAAACTCAAGCCGAAAAGGATGACGATGTCTACCAATTACAGATCTTATCCAAAGATTCTTGCGGAAGCGTCAAAATTCCTTGCGCAAGATTCCAAGATACCTGTTCCATGTAAGGCAAACAAAGATTCTGAACCCCAAGAGCAATATACATTTATATATAACAACGAACG
>CAVINS010000068.1:0-2633 GCA_963643925.1 Bacteroidaceae bacterium | reverse complement strand
ATTCTAAGATACCTGTTCCATGTAAGGCAAACAAAGATTCTGAACCTAAAGAGCAATATACATTTATATATAACAACGAACGCGACTGGGTAAAAGATTTTCAGAATACTATTATGTATCTGAAAGGAAAGAAGATGACAGATGTTGCAGTATTCTTCAGAACAAATAATGAGGTTTACCATGGCTATTCACTAATTAGGGCGATGAACTTACCTGAAGTTCGTCTTAGAATCCAAGGTGCTTCTGAATGTGAGTTATTCCGTAAACGTGAAATCTATGCAGTCATACATATGATTGAAGATCTGGGGATTAAGCATCTGAATTTAGAGAACGATTTAACCAAAAATCATATAAGATCAAAGATTGCAACTTGGATAAATAACCTCCCTAATTGGGACAGTTTTTATCTTGACTTTGCCTATACATTAGTGTTGGATTATCTTGATTTTGCGGAGGGAGACGAAGTACAGCATACATATTTGGATATGGCAGAGTCTATACGTCAAACTCTTGCAGAAGAGAATCCGCAACTATACAAATTGTATGATAAATATCAGACAGAGCGAATACTGCAAGATAAACAGATGAACGTAGTGCTGACAACGATGCACAAAGTTAAAGGACTGGAATTTGATGCTGTAGTTGTTACTCCGTCGGTGTCTTCTTTGCCATTTGACCCGACAAAAGATGTTGATGTCAATGTACCTCTTACTGATTATGATAAGGAATGCATCGAAGAAGAACGACGACTGCTATATGTCGCATTCACTCGTGCTAGAAAATTCCTTATGGCATATCTCGGGAAACGAGAAAATGCGGTACTGAACATGCTGAAATATGCTGGTGAAGATGATGCGTTGGGTGTCAGAGAGCGACATCCTGGCCTTGACAACTATAACATTGGGTTCAATGCGGGATATAATTTTGTTAACAATCGCAAAATAGTTAATCAAGTTGCTAAAAACGCCCAAGTGTCAATACAAAGAAGGGATGCCCAAACCAAAACTGGTCAAGTGTTTCATGTATTCAACGTAGTATGTAATAACATGACTGTAGGACAGTTGTCAAAGTCAAGTTCTATAGCTAAAGCTATGGAAGAAAGTGGACAATACTCACTTAACGGATATTTTGTTTCCGATGTCTATTATTGGACATATCAAGATTCTGTATTGGCTGACCAAAGAAACCTTAGAGTTAATGGTTATCAAACCGACTTTGCCTCGAAATGGTCTCCTGAAGCAAGGGAACAAGGATTCATATTCATTGTAAGCATAGCTGGATACGGAAAATAAATTACGAAATTTTAAAGAACAAAAGATATGGATATTGATAATATCAAGGAGTCTTTGAAAAGAGACTTTAATCGAGCGGTGGAAGAATATAATTCGAAAGAATACATATTCTTCTATCGTGACATGCGTGTCGCATTAGAGAATTTGGCAAAGTTTATGCTTGTGGATACTCTTGGAGATGAGATACTTGCCGAAGAGCTTATCAATGGAACCAAGAATATAATAAGCGCGGCAGACATAAAAAACTATGCTATAGTACTTGCTAAGAGAAAAGATGTCAAAACAGGTAGTAAACTGTTCTTTCTGTTTGCTGATGCATATTGCTATATGCATAAAGAAAAAGAGTATAAACACCAGAGAAAATACATTAAGGACCAGTCTGATAGAACTCTTAAAGACTTTTACGAAATGTCCAGTGCAACAGCCAACGCCAGCAGGTACAGCGGAACCGGAACTCAAATCGTATGCGCAAATGCATGCGTTAGGAATACATAATTATCTGAATTCTCTGGCTACTAAAGCAATCTTAAGCGACAAGGCTCTTGAGTACATTGGCGTTTTTTCTCAATTTGTATTTGTTGAAACAAAAGATAATAGTGAGGAACTTAGTCAGCGTGTCGAGAATCTTTTGGCGCAAATTGAACAGCTCAAAATTGAGCATCAAAAAAAAATCAATGAGAAGGTGTTGCAAATTAACCAGCAAAAAGCGGAGCTGCTTCAAGCGATGACGGACAAACTTGAGGCAGACAGATTGGCTATTGCCGCTCAAAATGAGTTGGAAAAGTTGGCTGATAATCAGCCGACTCATAAATCGGTAACACAAGAGGAAATTGCAAGTCAAGAGCAAACTATAGCCGAGGGTTTAAATGAGATTTCCAATGATGTGGCTGATATAGTTAAGAATATTCAAGTTTCTCAACATGCCGAAGAGACGCAATCAACTTCTAACTCGAAAACTAAGAAGAAGCGATTCGGCATGAAAGAGCGTGTTTTAAAAGAATTCAATGTAGGAGAAGACTCTTTGGATTCAGAACAAATAGGGCTTATTGAACGGGAGTTGAACAAGTCCATGATTGTTGCAGGCTGTGCCGGTAGTGGAAAATCTGTAATAGCCATGTATAAAGCACAACAGATTATTGATGATGGAGGTGACGTAATTTTGATTGCGTACACAAAATCACTTAATCGGTACATGCAGCAAGGAAAAGAATTGACAAACAACGAAAAGAGATTCTATTATCATTGGCAGTGGCAAGATGCAGGAAGACCTTCTGCTGATTATATCATTGTGGATGAAATACAAGACTTTTCAAAGAATGAGATCCGTGAATTTATCAATGC
>CAVINS010000067.1:0-14753 GCA_963643925.1 Bacteroidaceae bacterium | reverse complement strand
CATATTCACCTATAAAAATTTATCTGTAAAACGTTGTATGTCAGTCTTGTTCTTCCGCTCTGCGTATGCCTTCCCGCTCCTTCCCATCTCCGTGTGTGTCTTGACGTGGCATTCATGACACAAGGACTTGAGGTTGTGTATGTCGTAGGCCAGGCGCTGCATCTCCTGAAGTGTCCGTCCGTCCTCTACCGGGATAACGTGATGCACCTCTGTGGCGAACCTCTGCCGCCCTTCTTCCTCGCACCTTTGGCAGGTCGGATTCTCCGTCAGTTTCTGCCTTCTGAGCATCAACCAACGGGGAGTATGTACAAGTTTGTTGTAGTATTTTTTATTATTCACGGCGGCAAAGATACAGCTAAAAACGGTACAAAACAAATAAAAATACATGCAATTATGTTTTCTTAACATTTAAGACTTGTACGGCATAAAATAATGTATTATCTTTGCAACCAGTTACAAGGTCGCACCTGTAGCTAACCGACAGAGGGATTCACACTCAATGACTATAATTTTATCCATCACCAAAGCATGTGCGACGTGCCGAGGTGGTGGATTTTTTTTCATCACGGAAAGATGAAGTACCAACTACGACCATACCAGCAAGAGGCGAGTGATGCCGCCGTGGCGTTCTTCGAGGATGAAACGGCCAGATACAACGCCCTGATAGTGGCACCGACAGGCTGCGGAAAGAGCGTGCTGATTGCTGACATAGCCTACAGAATCGGCGGCAATATCCTTGTACTCCAGCCCAGTGCCGAAATCTTGCGCCAGAACTACGCCAAGATGCAGTCATACGGCGTTGAGGACATAGCCATCTATTCGGCCAGTTGTGGCGTTAAGGAGATAGGCAGAATAACCTTTGCAACCATTGGCAGCATCATGGCAAAGATGGAGGACTTCGACCACTTCAAGGCCATAATTGTGGATGAGGCCGATGTCTGCAATGCCAAAGAGGGGATGTACAAGAAGTTCCTTCTGCACGTTAAAAGAAAGGTTTTAGGACTGACGGCCACGCCTTACAGACTGTCAACGCAGCAGGGAAAAGTGGTAAAGGGAGAGTTCAAGCCAGTGCCGTTCAGGAAGGGAAAACAGAAGTGGGATAAGAGCATTGAGAACAGATGTATCGAGAAGATGCTGACGAGGACTGTCCCACGGATGTTCAACAGGATAATCTATCAAGTACCCATACAGACACTGCTTGAACAGGGTTATCTCTCACGCCTTCGCTATTACTCGATGCCAGTCATTGACACTGCAAAGGTCAAGCGGAACAGCACCGGGCAGGACTTCGACGACAGGTCGCTGATGGATGAGATGGTGCGCTGCGGTTACCTCAACAAGGTGGAGGAAATCGTTACAAGGCTGCTTCATCCGAAGAAGGAAGAAGACGAACGGCGCGGCATCCTGGTATTCACCAAGTTCACGGATGAGAGCGAGGAACTGTGCCAGCGCATCCCCGGCTCTGCAATGGTGAGCGGCGAGACACCGAAGAAGGAGAGGGAACAGATACTCGAGGACTTCAAGTCGGGGAAAATAAAGGTGCTTCTGAATGTAGGCATATTGGTCGTTGGCTTCGACTATCCTGCACTTGATACCATTGTGATCGCCCGTCCTACGATGAGTCTAAGGTGGTATTATCAGGTGATAGGCCGTATTATCCGCCCCTTCGAGGGCAAGAAAGGCTGGGTTGTTGACCTCTGCGGCAATGTGGAGAGGTTCGGCGAGGTCGAGAACCTGCAATTAGTGAACGATGATAAAGGTCTTCCGGCATACATCGGCTATGTCGGGGGCGAGTGGAAACAATTAACAGGAACTTATTACTAAAATGTCATTCGGAAATACTAAATCCCCTACAAAATCAGACAAGCCAGCCAAATATCCCGTACCTATGCGCCTTCAGAATGGCAAAAAGGGCTATTGTCTGGAAGGCGAGTTGAAGGAAAAATTCTGCAAGCTGTACCGCATCCACAGCAACCGCCGCATCATAGAGTGGTTCGGGATGGGCTTTTCTACTGTTCACCGCTTCGCCAAGAAGTTCGGCCTTGAGAAAGATATGGCAGCCGTGCGGAGAGAACAGGCGAGAGACACCAAGCGCATCTGTGAACAGAACGGCTGGTATGCTTCCATAAGGGGCAAAGCGCCAACACAGGCCTGCATCGACGCAAGCAAAAGGAAACGCGCCACAGGCTGGAACCCGATCAAGCAGCTCAAGGAAGAGAGCCCTCGCAGATACAAGGCATATCTGAAGAAGAAGTCGAAGGAAAGAAGCGATATGTGGCGCAAGGAATACGCCCGCGAGTTCTACGGCATGAAGCGCACGAACAACCTCCGCCTGAAGAACCTAAGCAAGAAGGCCATGAATCAGAAGTATATCATGAAGCATGACTGCAATTACTTTACAGACCCAGACCATATTACGTGGATATGCTACGACAGCGAAACAACAAGGTCAGCGATACGTGAGGCCACAGCCATCAGATATGGCCTTGAGGTTGTTGAGGGTGAAGGATAGAAAAGCACCAGCCAACTGAATGACTGGTGCAAAAGTATCAGCAATCTAATTTAATGTTTAGTAACAAAAAAACGGGGCAAATTATGTTTTATTGACATTTCAGCGCATCCAGCACCCGTCTGTTCGCCTCGTCTACCTTCTTGTAGTTGAAGGTGATGTATCTGTCGGTGGTCGAATTGTCCCACTCAGAATGACCCAACGCCTTGCCTATGGTCTCCTTTGGTATGTCAAGTTCTGCCGCAATGGTAGCCCACGAACGGCGTGCAGTGTACCATATCATGTCAGGGTGGAGTGGGTGATAGGTACGCACCAGCTGCCCTCTGTGGTTCCTGGTGGTGGTCACCTCTCCCAACTTTTTCAACGAATCGTTGAGATGATGCCCGAAGGACTTTGGCAAAGCGCCGCCGTCGAGTATGTCGAGCAAGTACTTCTTGCCTCTGTACTTGTTTATAATCTCCATTGCTTCGGGCTCCACCTTGATGTCGTAAAGCCTTGCGGTCTTGTTGCGGCGGTACTGTATGCGCCCGTTCTTGATGCAGTCCGCAGGCAATTCCAACAAATCGGAAAGATTGATTCCTATTAAGTAGAACCCCAACATAAAGATGTCGCGGTATCTCTCAAGGAACAGCTCACACGGCCAGTCGCGCACCTGCCTCATCTCTTCAGCCGACAAGGCAAGGTATCTCTTGCGCTCGCTCCTTATACTGAACTTGCGGAAAGGGTAGCGGTCGGTGTAGTCATTGTCTATTGCCCAGTTGAACACCGTGCGAATATTCCGCAGGTCAATGGCGATTCCGTTCAGTTGTCTGCCCCTTATAAGCTCGTTGGCCTGATAACGCTCCAGCCAGTCCCGGTTGATGGTGTCGAAGGTTGCCGTCTTGTCGAACCTCTCAATCCTGCCCATGGTGGTGTGGTATATCTCCTTCGTGCTTTCCTTGACCTTGGTCTGTATGAACTTGTCGAAGAAGTAAAGGATGTTCCTTTCAGCCTCAGCCGGTTCTCCCGTTATGATAGACTTTAGCTTGTCCTTGATGGTTGTCGTCGGCTCGTTCGGATGTCTGAGCAGCCATTCTTCAAGCTCGGAATACATTGTCGTCAGTCTCGCAGTCTTGGCGGCAGCGTTTGGCACAGTCCTTGGGAACATAAGCCCGTCGAACTTGACGGTGGTCTTGAGCCCTGTCATGATGTGGAACCGCTTGCCACCATAGCTGATAATAAAATACACATTGAGACTCTTTGCCTCTACGTATGGTTTAATAGAATACTTTGCCATTACTCACAGATTTTTGTAAGTTACTCACAAATTTTGCCCGTTTTACTCACATTTACTCACAAAATCACTCACAAATTCGGATATTTCGGTGCGCAATATGTGCGTTTTTGTACCCAAATGGAACACTTTTTGCACCCAAAACAGTACATTTTTAGTTCTTATTGTTTTGCGTAAGTGCTTATTTTAGAGTAAGTTAGGAGGAATTGAGCGGGATACGGGAGTCGAACCCGCCTCACAGGCTTGGGAAGTCAAAAGGAGGCGGTGTAACTTACTGATTATTAACTATTTGAATTTTTGTAAGTGCTCTTACTTACAAGTTTACTTACAGCCTACACGCACATTGGCCCGTTTACGACTGCCCGAACAGGCGGTCAATGACGCTCTGAAGGAAGGAATTTTGTGCCCGCAAATCGGCCACTTGCTGTTCCAGGTTCTTCAGCCTTTCGGCGGTCAGTTGGTCGCACTGGACGGGGGCGTTTTCGGCCTTGGGCAGTTCTTCGCCCGTCACCTCGCTCATGTATGCCCATTCCGCAGCCATGCCTTCCTCGTCAAACATGGCGCCAGTGCCACCCGTGAGCCATTCGCGGCGCAGATGAAACACCGCACTGAGCTTGTCGATGTCTGCCACAGTGATGGCTACCTTCCCTTCTTGCTTTCGCTTCATGTTGTTGAGCCCGGCCTCCTTCATAAGGCGGTCGTTGCTGATGTTCTTGAGGGTCTGGAACCTCGCCAGCCGTTCGAGAACTGTACTTGCTACCTCACTGCTCAGTGTGTAGCTTCTTTGCACGTTGTTGTCCATATTATTATAATGTTTTATTATTAGAGCGCCTTGATAGCGCCGATAACCTTAAATATCTTGCGTATTGCCGACTTTGCTATCTCCTGATCCTCGTACTCGTTGTTGATGGCGTGCAGGGTGAAGGTGTCGGGAGAGCTGCCACGTCTCACTATCTTGACGGTGCGCATATCGTCGGTGGTGACGATGGCGTAAATCTCATTAAAGGACAGGAACTCAGCCCAACCCGTCACCTCTTTGAGTGCGATGATGTCTCCGTTGCTGATGGCTGGTGTCATAGAGTTGCCCGATGTCCGGCACCAGAAGTCGACCTTCTCGTAGCCTGGCACAGAGATGAATCGCGAGGGGACGGCTGGCGTGTCGTCGAGGAACTCCGAGTAACCGAGTGCGAAGTCCACGTCATAGAATGGCTGCCCGTTTGCGTCCGTTGGCTCGACCTCTCTTGGCTTTCCCGTGAATTTTTCACCTTTGCCTGTGCGCAGCCATTCCTCACTGAGGCCGTAGTACTGGCTAATAAGCATGAAGTCACGGTCTTTCCATGGGTCTTTGCCGTTCATCTTCCTACTGAAGTTAGACGGGCCAAGTCCGCACTTACTCGCAAAGGCGTTTGTGGTAAGGTGCAGCTCTTTCTTCAATTCTTCGATTCTGTCTTTCAGTCCTTCCATAATTCAGTTCTTGTTTGTAAAAATATGTAACATTAACCGAATTATCCTTAAAAAGCAATACAAAAACAGACATTTATTTGGTGATGTCTGATAATTGTCATACCTTTGCACTCGTGGTTCGGTTAATTAACTAATTAAGTCCAATCACAAAAGGAGCGGAATGCGCCTAAAGTGACGTATTTATCGTTGACACCGCAAATTTACGACTTTTCCGTATTCCCTCCAAACTTTAGAGATAATTTTTAATTAATTAAGATGAAAAAACTGACAAAAGCAGACATATTGAACATCAAGCCGGGAAAGTTCGAGGTCTTTGTGTTCGACACCAACAAGGCAATAGCCTCTGCTCGGTCGTATATCTGTCAGTTGACGAAAAATGAGCCACAGAAGTCCATTGCTTACTATCGCACAAAGGTAAATTACGAAAGCAAGACTCTTCTTGTTGAAGCCGTGCCAGTGTAGAATTTAATTAAAAGGTAAATGTCATGAGTGATGTAACAATTTTCAACAATCCTGAGTTCGGGCAGGTTCGGACAGCAGGAACAAGTGAGGAACCATTGTTTTGCCTTGTGGATATATGCAAGGCTTTAGACCTAACGCCAAGCAAGGTAAGTCAGCGACTTGGAGATGACGTACTTTCAAAGTACCCCATCCAAGATGAACTAAACCGAACCCAGCAAGCGAACTTTGTAAACGAGGACGGTCTGTATGATGTAATCCTCGACAGCCGCAAACCAGAGGCCAAGGCATTCCGCAAGTGGATAACTTCAGAGGTGCTGCCATCAATCCGCAAGACTGGCAAGTATGATGTGGCTCAACAGTACCAGATACCCTCCACCTTCAGCGAGGCGCTGATGCTCGCAGCAAGACAGGCAGAGCAGATAGAAGAACAACAGAAACAACTCGTGGCGGCTGAGACAGCCAACAAGGAACTGGCTGCACAGGTCGACACGATGAAAGAAAAGGTAAGCTACCTTGACCAGATACTCTCAAGCACCTCAACGGTGGTTATAACACAGATAGCCCAGGACTACGGCATGAGCGCCATCGCCTTCAACAAGCTGCTCGCCGGGCTGAAGATTCAGTACAAAAGAGAGTCGCAGTGGATATTGTACTCAAAGTACATCGGCCAGGGCTACGTACACAGCCGCACCATAGAGATTCCGACAGTGAACGGTACGCCAATGGTCAAGATGCACACCGAATGGACGCAGCAGGGCCGCATCTTTTTATACGACACGCTGAAAAAGAACGGCATAGTGCCAATGATTGAACGGACATGGCAAGGAAGCGAACAGTAGTGGAGACAGTGGAGAAGATATGGCTCAGTACTGCCGAAGCTGCAAAATACATAGGCATGAGCAAGAGCTATATCAACAAGATAAGGGATGCGGGGATGCTCCCCTTCTACAAGATAGGCGAGCGTACCTACTTCTTCAGGAAAGATGATATTGACAAGATGATGAACAGGAATAGAATTGTTTGAAATGTAGTATATTTTTTTTCGATTGTCTAATTATTAAGGTTAGGAGAAACGTCGTGAGACGTGCTCAGTTAATAGATTTGGTTAAAAGATTTCTTTCATTCGGGCGGCAGCGGTCGCCCATCTGGGGAGAAGCTACGGCGGGGCGCACGGTTGGAAGCCGCCGGCTACACGTTAAATTAAAGTTGTTAGTGAATTGATTAAGTTTCATTGTTTACTAAGTATCGGGTTCGACTCCCGTTCTCCCCACAATAACATCCCGCAAAGGTCTTTGAAATGTTGGTGAATCTGGGCAAATGAAAGTAGCCGTGCAGCGACAATGGTCGCCGTGACCATGGCGAAAGGACAGGAAGCCCGAAAGTCCGTCATAGCGTACCTTATCTTATAAGAGTACAGGCGGCGGTGAGGAATACACCCCACACCTCACGGGACATCATGGCACGCGGCAAAAGCAAAACCCGCAACGTCCTTAAAGTGCCGAAATGTGGCATGAAATCTTTTCTATCATGTTATAATTAGTCAAGCAGCGAGTGGTGCAACAGGTAGCATGGCGTTATAATGTAGAAGGCGGTTCGAGTCCGTCCTCGCTGCCGCGAAAATAGTATTTTTTTTCATATTATTATGGATTAAAGAAGTGTAATGTTCATTATGTTTCATGCCGCCTCCATTCGTGAGAACCGTGGCGGCAACATCGCAGAGTGGTGTACTGGTAGCATCTGTGGCTCATAACCACAGGGTAGCAGGTTCGATTCCTGCCTCTGCAACCAAACTTGCATTTTATTATTGTTAGTTATTATTTTGTTTCCCGGTGGTGTCGTTGTCTAACGGCCACCGGGTTTTCAGAACCTCCCAAGCAGATGAAGATAATTAAAAGCATAAGGATCGAGGAGAGCAACCTCGACGAGATAAAGAGCCTTCCATGCGTCGAGCACGTCATCACAGACCCGCTCACCGTGAGACTGAAGGACGGCTACACCGAAGGCAGACAGACAGCGACAAAGATGCAGTTCCTCTGCCAGTTTGAAACCGAGAAATGGCAGGTGTTCGGCCACGATGCCGAAGCCAACCTGCACTATAACCCATATTGTTAAACCAAAAAAACGAGTGAATTATGAGCACAACAGCAGTATTTATCGAGAGTATTCTTTTCTTCGGTCTTGTCTACCTCATGGTACGTGAAGGCGTGACCCTTTGGAAGGAGTGCCACTAAGAGTTATCAACCCATACATGGAGCCAAACCTCAAATAAACACGTTAATAAACAAATAAATTGAAGATAAGTGTTATTGTTCTACGCACAAACCGCAGAGGTTCTTTGAGGGCTGCTCCCTCTGGCTCCACTACTTACTATAATAATAGGTCAAAATTAGTGTATATCATATCTGAGTTTTGAAAGTTTGCCCTGCCGGTCTGTGAAGATAGGCAGGTTTTTTAATCTGACACAAATGAAGAATTTAATAATAGGTATAGACCCAGGCTCTGCCGGCGGCATTGCCGTGATAGATGCAACAGATGGCCATGTGCGCCAAGTCGACAATATGCCCAGCACCGATGCCTATGCAGACATCTACGAGTATCTTGCGGCCATAGCTGATGAGGCGAAGGGCTGCATACTTGAGGATGTCGGGCACGGCATGCCGGGGCAGAGCTCATCGGCCACCGCCAAGTTCGCCCGTCACAACGGCCACCTCGAAATGGCGCTTTATGCGCTGAAGATACCGACCGTAAAGGTCACGCCGCAGAAGTGGCAGAAGGTGTACCAGTTGGGCAAGTCGACGCAGCACAGCAAGACAGAGTGGAAGAACAAACTAAAGGCGAAAGCACAGCAGCTCTTCCCCGAACTTGGAAAGCGCGTGACGCTGAAGACTGCCGATGCGCTGTTGCTGGCACGGTACGGATGGCAGGAAACCAAGTGGTAAACACAAGGATAAGGGGCTGTGGCTGCGGCGAGAGTAGCGCAGCAGGCGGCAAACATGGAGCGGGTATTCTTATTGCAGCGTCATGGGTTGGTTTTTGGACATGACACTGCCCCGTGTACCGTGTCACTGGGTGCAACAACAACCGAGGTCAGGGTTTGAGTCCCTGTAGCCCCACACAAAAATAAATAATAAAAAAAACATGAAAACGAAAGAACAACAAGTAAACGATGCGCCTCCCAGCATCCACACCCAAGACTACTGGATGAGGGTGCAGGATGAAGCCATGTACCAGCTCTACAAGGCAGGCGAGGTCCGCCGCTTGGTGAAGAACGCACGCGGCGAGGCTATGGTGAACGACAAGACAGGAACATTCCTGTACCGATACATTAACGACGAATATTAGAAGACATGGACAATCAACTGACAACAACCCAGCCCACCACCATTCAGGGGCTGATGAACTCCACGGGCATACAGAACAAGCTCATGGGGATGTTCAACAACAACAAGACACTGACCGAACGATTCGCCAGCTCTGTAATCAGCATCGCCACGGGCAACCCTCTGCTGAAACGTGCGGAGCCTCTGACCATTGTGGGAGCAGCCATGCAGGCGGCGATGATGGGCTTGCAGGTGGTGCCTACCCTCGGGCAGTGCTACATCATCCCCTACGGCAACAAGGCGCAGTTCCAGATAGGCTACCTCGGTATGCTTCAACTCTGCCAAAGGTCGGGCCAGTTTAAGAAGATTCTCTCTGCTGTGGTTCATGAAGGCGAATATGTGAGCGGTGACGAGTTCGACGAGGACTATGTGTTCGACAAGAGCAAGAAGAAGAGCGACAAGGTCATCGGCTACATGGCCAAGTTTGTACTTACCAACGGCTTCACCAAGACGGCCTACTGGGACATCAAGCGCGTGCAGGAACACGCCTCGAAGTATAGCCAGGCATACAGGAACGGCTACAACTCGCCGTGGAAGTCGGACTTCGACAGCATGGCACAGAAGACCGTGCTGAAGTCCATCCTGAAGTTTGCGCCCAAGTCTGTGGAGATGCAGCAGGCCATGATATACGACCAGGCCGTGGTTAGTGTCGACCTTCAAAAAATGGATGAGAGCGAGAGCATCGACATCGACATCTTTACTCCCGAATATGTGGACAACGAGAAGAGCGCGGCAGACGAGAAGAAGGCCGCCGCCGTCGATGCAGCCATCAAGAACCAGAAGAAGGAGGCGGGCAAATGATAGTGGAAGGCATAGCGCAGCGCACTTTCGGCTGGTTCCGGGCGCGTCTCGGCAAGATAACAGGCAGCCTTGTCTCGCTCCTTATGGGCACAAGCCGCAAGAAGGACGAGCTGTTCAGCGACACGGCCAAGGCCTACCTCAAGACACTGGCCTTCGAGCGCACCCTCAACCCAGCGCTGATAGACGATGACGACACGTTTCAGGAATACCTCGACGAGGTGAACGTGACAACCAAAGCCATGCGCATCGGCACAGAGCGCGAGGATGAGGCCGTTGAAAAGTGGAAGGCTTACGTGGGCGACCGCTACGAGGTGGTGGAGGTTTCGAGCTGCCAACATGACGAGCTCGACTATTTCGCCGCCTCTCCCGACCGCATCATCTACGACCGCGAGACCCGGGAGATGGGCGTGCTTGAGGTGAAGTGTCCGAATGGCGGCACACACATGGGCTACCGTCACGACATCCACGACTGGCAGAGCCTGAAGAGTGCAAAAAAGGAATATTACTGGCAGATGCAGGCAGAAATGGCTTGTACGGGTGCCACATTCGGCATCTTCTTGAGCTATGAGCCGTGGTCACTGAAGGCCATACACACTGCGTACATTGAGCGCAACGACAGCGACATCATGCTCATGGAGGAACGCGTGAGGGAAGCCAACGACATCATCAACGAATACACACTATAATAATAAAAAAGGTATGGATATAAAAGGAAAAATCATCGCGGCGCTGCCGATAAAGAGCGGGCAGAGCGCAAAAGGAGAATGGCAAGTACAGAGTTACGTTCTGGAATATCCGAGCGGGCAATATGTGCGCCACATCGTCTTTGACGTGTTCGGCCAGGACAAGATACAACAGTTCGCCATCAAGCCGGGCGAGGTTGTGCAGGTGAGCATCGACCTTGACGCAAGGGAGAGCGGCGGGCGCTGGTATAACAGCATCAAGGCCTGGAACGTTGTGCATGATGCAGCAGGCCAGCAACCAGTCTACCAACAGCAGCCAGCGCCACAGCCTCAGCCTGCACCCGTTCAGCAGCCGCAACAGATAGACGAGGGCAAGCTGCCGTTTTGAACTCGTGCCCTCATCAAGAGGCTCGACTTGAAAGTTATCAGTATCACACGAGCGACATGACCCACAACAGACAAAGGGCGTGTCGCTCTCTTAATATGGAGCAATGAAAAACGAGATTACATTTATCGACAACCTGACCACCCGTCAGGCCATTGTCTACACCCTTCGCCTTGAATGGCACATCACAAAGAACATTGCAAAAGCAATAGACAGGTTCGTGCATCGCTTCCCCTGGGCTGTGCTGTTCGTTATCGTTGCCACAGCCGTCACCACCTCATACGTTGAGATAGGCAAGGCACGGGCAGAGCGTGACAGCTACAACCAAAAGATGGTGCAGATGGAGAATATCATACAGAGCTATGAGGCAGGGAAGGAGGCACACCGATGATGTACGCACAGGCACTGGCCAAGCAACCGCAAGTGATTCCCGGCAGAGACCCGATGCTCGACATCAAGGAGGACCTGCAACGGCTGAAGAACTACAACGACCGCATGGCCAAGCAACGGGCCATTGAGCTTCGGGCCCGCGCATTGAAGGAGGCACGGGTGAGAGCTGCTGCCAGCGACAAACTGGCTGGCGTGATGCACGCGGTGATAGGAGGACTGGCAAGTATCACAGAGACCTACATCGTCGACTTCTTCGAGCGCCTGAAGGCAGAGCCTCAGCTATACCGCCACACGGTGAAGCGAGACATGAACATCGTGCGCAAGACGATCCGCCAGCTCATCCATACCTTCTACCGATTCCAGAAGGCAGCCAACACACACGCCATGTGGTGCGACCTTACCGACCTCATGGAGGAAGACCTGAAGATGAACCTTATCAAGTTGCGCTTGTGCGTGCTCCAGGCATACCGCCACCACCACATAGAGCGTGACGAACTGTTCACAGATGCGCTGCTCGCCTGCAACTTCGGGCACATGCTCGCCACCTTCCTCCATGACTACAACACGCTGGTGTCCCGACACTTCAATATGCAGCTGAACGTGCAGATAAGTGATGAGATAGTGCGGCCGGTTCAGGTGCTGCATGACACCCTCTACAAGGTGACCAACGGCATAGGGCTGGGTGATGTGGAGTTTACACCGGACGAATGCCAGACGATGAAGATAGGCTTCCAGGCGATAGAGAGGAAGTTCGAGAGCTACGACTGGATAGAGGAAATGTGCAAAAGGTCGCTTGAGCTGAACGGCGTGGTAGACACAGACAACGACACCGACGACACCAGCAACAACTACACGCCTTGGAACGAAGCACAGAAGGGCATCATCGTCCACTATTACAACCAAGACGGCGCGGAGGGCGTTGCAAGGATGCTGCACCGCTCAGTGGGAGCAGTAAGGAGAATGTATTACAGACTTAAAAAAACAGGTAAATATGAAAACTTATAAAACAGTTGCAGAGCTGCTCTCTAAGCTGAAGAGTGGCGCATTGCTTTACAGCCCAATGTTCGGGCGTTGTTATTATGATCGCGTGAAGATTGACAAGGACGGCGAGACAAAAATCAGTGTGCTGGCCCACCACAACAAGCAGCTTTATGACTTCGAGGCTGACGGCTTCTTTATGCCGACCGGGGAAATGATGCTGAAGCCGGCACGGTTCAATCGCGACTGGAACACACTGGCATGGGAGCGCGGCGATATGCTGACTGACGATGACGGAAAGTACTACATCTTCCGCGAGTTCGCCCAGGTGAGCGACCTTGACGAGGTCTACAGCAACATGGTAATGGCTTACGAATATCACGATGACTATGTAGGCACGGGTAATGTGGTGGTGGAAACCGACTCCTTCCGCCTGGTGACCGGCGAGGAGCGTGACCGCATCATCGCAGCCATAGAAGAGATAGAAGACGGCAAGTTTAACGAAGAAACACTGAAAGTAGAGAAACGATGAAACTGGATGAGATACTGAAGGCTTTTGTGCCTGGCCTCGTTTTCGCGTTGGTAATGCTGGGTGCGTTGGTTGTTTTGCAGTTCGACCGCATCGAGGCCCTTCAGGAAAAAGTAAACGCTCTGCAAACACGGATTGATTTTATGGTGGAATGATTGTTGAACTTAAACCGATAAAGACATTATGAAAGCAAGTGATTTGGTAACATTACTACAGAGCAGCATCAAGTACCACGGCGACAACCAAGTGACGGTGGATGTGGAGGATGCAGGGTGGCACAGACTGAAGAATGTCACCAGCGTGAGTGTGGAAGAGATAGAAGGTAACAACTTTGCAATCATCAACCATGAGTAAGCTGAGAATGACAATAGAGTGCGCCACGGATGACACTCTGGCCTCGCTTGAGGTGTGGTGTGATGATAGTAAGGTACACGACCTTCGTAAGTTAAGCAAGACGGAGCGCAACGCCATACAGGGCACGCTCCGTGCATACATCGAACTAATGGATAGGATAAGATGAATATACGAATAATCAGTGACGGTGGACTGTTCCACCTGACCATCGGAGACCACAGCGTGTGGATGAACCTCAACGACATCTACTACCTCCTGAAGGAGATAATAGACATCTACAAGATTAACGACAACCACCCACTGCGGCTGCGTGCCCTCATTGACACCTTGAAGGAGGTGTCGGAGGAATACGGCGGCAAGACGATAGACAACATTATACAACAACTTGAGGCGAGAGTGAAGGAACATGAACAAACGACAGGCGCATAAGATACTGAAGCCATTAAGGGGTGGCAGAACCTCTAAGCTGAGTAGATATTGGTGGTTCCGGGTGATGTCTGCCGTCATCAAGGGCGACCATCACGACCACCGAGTTATTAACGCAATGAAAATTACAAAGGAAGAACTATGACAAGAGAAGAAACTAAAGAATTATTGCCTATCATGCAGGCTTACGCAGAGGGCAAGCCTATCCAGTACCGAGCCATTGACGGCGGCTACTGGTACGACCTTGAGGGAGGTAGAGATGTTGATTGGGATGCCAATGAGTACCGCATCAAGCCAGTGCCAAAGTATCGCCCGTTCCGAGATGCAGAGGAATGCTGGGCAGAGATGCTGAAGCATCAGCCGTTCGGGTGGTTAAGAATGGATATATGTAGTACATACGATTATCATAGCATAGACTTCCTTGATAAATGTGGTATTATATCAAGGAACGGTCATTCTAACGATTTCGAGGAGTTGTTCTACAGCCAGACCTTCGCCGACGGCACACCATTCGGCATCAAGGAAGGAGGTGAGAAATGAAAAACATATATACTAAATGCAACAGTTATGAACAAGCCAATGAGTTAGGTCATTATATCGTCAGTCATGGATTTGAAGGATTGTATAATGATAGTTATAGATATTGTGAAATGCTAATCAAAGACACGTTTAACGATAATGTAAAAGTAGGAAGGCCTTACTTATATGTCGGAGTTGGATATAACTCTTTAGAGATTGGCAGAACCCCAGAAGAAATGGCTCGTCACAAAAGCACAGAATACATAGAAGATGTAGATACATTTAAGAGAGTGTTGGAGAACAAAAGGGTCTATACCCCAATTAAGAGAGAGTGGAAACTTATGGGAAACTGTGCTCCAAATGACCTTTTACACACAAAAGTGGAAATATTTGATGATTATATATATGCTTCGAGGAATTATTTTGGAACTGTCACCGACGTTTCATACTCGGACAGAGGCGTAGTTCTCACACTCAATGAAGAGCAAGATATACAGACTTCTCCATATACGAAAATATGGTTTGAGGATGATACGAATCGTGTGAAGGAAGGAGGTGAGAAATGATGTGGAAGATGTACTTGCTTGGGCTGCTGGGGAA
>CAVINS010000066.1:0-16573 GCA_963643925.1 Bacteroidaceae bacterium | reverse complement strand
TAAGAGTAGAGAGTAGGATGCCGAAGTGAAAATGACTTGAAATAACAACTGTACCTCTGTACCACTGTACCCCTTCGCACGGGTTGTCAGCAGTCGCTTCTCTCTACAAGGCCTTTTGCTGGGCGGTTCCCCGCGGACCCTTGTCGGGCGGGGGAAACAAACTTTGTACCCGATGTTGGGATGGGGTGTTGTTTTTCTCACTACATTTGCACACGATTTTTAGAAGAGATTACCATCGACCACGAGGATGACAAACCACAGACTATACATTGTTATAATAGCTATACTCACCCTGCTGCCTGCCGTGGGGCGGGCGCAGATAAGGGGCGTGGTGACCGACTCGCTCACCCGCGAGTGTCTGCCCTACATCGCCGTGTACTACGACGGCAAGGGCGTGGGCACCATCACCGACAACATGGGCGGTTTCCGCATCGACACCCACACGGGGTGGACCGAGCTCACCTTCTCCTCCATGGGATACGTGAAGAAGACGGTGAGGATAGACCCCGCCACCACCCGGAAACTGAACGTGCAGCTGGTGCCCGACGACATCGTGCTGGGCGAGGTGGTGGTGAAGCCTCGGCGCGAACGCTACCGCAAGAAGGACAACCCCGCCGTCGTCATGATGCGCAAGGTGATTGCTGCCAAGGACAGCAGCAGCCTCGACGTGAACGACTTCTACCGCTACGACAAGTACGAGAAAATCTCCATGGCGCTGAACGACATGACCCCCGAGCGCCTCAGCAGCGGACTCTACAAGAAGATGCCCTTCCTGGGCGGACAACTGGAGCTGGACACCGTGAGCAATCAGCTGGTGGTGCCCATCTCCGTGCAGGAGACCGCCTCGGAGGTGCTCTACCGCAAGGAACCGCACCTGAAGAAGACCATCGTGAAGGGAATCAGCAACACCGGGCTCGACAACCTCTTCGACGTGGGCGACCTCACGCAGGAGATCATGCAGGACGTGTTTGCCGACGTCAACATCTACCGCAACAACATGTACCTGCTGAAGAAGCAGTTCGTCAGCCCCATCTCCGACCAGGCCGTGTCGTTCTACAAATACTACATCATGGACACGCTGATGGTGGATCGCGACAAGTGCTTCCACCTCTCCTTCGTGCCTCAGAACGCCCAGGACTTCGGCTTCACGGGCCACCTCTACGTGCTGGCCGACTCGTCGTACCAGGTGAAGAAGTGCACCATGCAGCTGCCGAGCCACACGGGTGTCAACTTCGTGGAGAACATGCGCATCGCACAGCTCTACGGACGGCTGGGCAACGGCGCCTGGGGAGTGCTGGAGGACGACCTCTCCACCGACCTCTATCCGCCCCTGCTGCGCCTGCAGGGCGTGCTGGTGAAGCGTACCATACGCTACAGCCACCACACGTTCGACCCCATTCCCGAGCGCGACTTCGGCAACAGCCGCACCAAGCAGACCCTGCCCGACGCCTTGCTGCGCGGCAAGGACTTCTGGGCCCAGCACCGCCAGCTGCCCCTCAGCGCCAAGGAGGCCAACATGGGCAACTTCGTGCGCCAGGTGGAGGAGGCACCCAACCTGAAGATATTCATCTGGCTGCTGAAGCTCTGCGTGGAGAACTACGTGGCCACCGGCTCCGACGAGACCCCCAGCAAGGTGGACGTGGGGCCCCTCAGCACCATCCTCTCGTCGAACTACGTGGACGGCGTGCGCCTGCGATTCGGAGGCACCACAACGGCCAACCTCAATCCGCACCTCTTCCTGAAGGGATTCTACGCCTACGGACTGAAGGACCACCGCTCGAAGTACAACGCCGAGCTGGAGTATAGCTTCGAGAAGAAGGCCTACATGCCCTTCGAGTTCCCACGCAACTCCGTCACCCTGGCCTACAGCTACGACGTGCAGTCGCCCGTGGACAAGTTCCTCACCCGCGACAAGGACAACATACTCAACTCGCTGAAGTCCACTACCGTGGACCAGCTCTCCTACGTGCGCAAGCTCTCCCTGGCCTATCGGTACGAAGCCTACAGCGGCTTCTCCACCAAGCTGGAACTGCGCCTCAACAACGACGAGCCCGCCGGCAAGCTGCAGTACATCCGCTGCGACGGCACCGGCCTGCTCCACGACATCAGCACCACCGAGGCCGAGCTCACCCTGCGGTTCGCCCCCGGCGAGCAATACATGAACTCGAAGCAGAAACGCTACACCGTGAACCGCAACGCACCCGTGTTCACCCTCAGCCACACCCTGGGACTGCGGGGCGTGATGGGAGGCGACTACCGCTTCAACCTGACCGAGCTCAGCGTCT
This sequence comes from Bacteroidaceae bacterium, assembly GCA_963643925.1. Lineage (GTDB taxonomy): Bacteria > Bacteroidota > Bacteroidia > Bacteroidales > Bacteroidaceae > Phocaeicola_A. The sequence goes on along the minus strand of CAVINS010000066.1, from coordinate 14,288 downwards.
TCAAGCGCGTGTGGCTCGGCTCGTGGGGCAGGGTGGACGTGCGCCTGCGCGCCGGGGCCCAGTGGAACAAGGTGCCCTTCCCCCTGCTGCCCATGCAACAGGCCAACCTCTCGTATTTCCTGCAGCGGGGCACCTTCAACCTGATGAACAACATGGAGTTCCTGACCGACCGCTACGCCACCGTGGACCTCGACTACGACATGAACGGCAAGCTGCTCAACCGCATCCCCCTGCTCAGGAGGCTCAAGTGGCGCGAGCACTTCAGCGTGAAGGCCCTCTGCGGCAAGCTGACGGGCAAGAACGACCCCGACCGCAACCCCGCCGACACGGATCTGCTGCTGTTTCCCACGCGCGACGGCGTGCAGAGCAGCTTCGCCATGGACCCCCGCCGGCCCTACGTGGAGGTGAGCGCCGGCGTGCACAACATCTTCAAGATACTGCAGGTGGAGTATGTCCACCGCTTCACATACCTCGACCATCCGGACATCAACCGCAACGGCGTCCGGCTGGGCATCAAGGTCTCATTCTAAAACACTGCAAAGCGTATGGCACAACCTCTAGCGGAACGTATGCGTCCCACGACGCTCGACGATTACATCGGTCAGACCCACCTCGTTGGCCCCGGGGCGGTGCTGCGTAAGATGATTGACGCGGGCCACGTCTCCTCGTTCATCCTGTGGGGACCTCCGGGCGTGGGCAAGACCACCCTGGCGCAGATCATCGCCAACAAGCTGCAGACCCCCTTCTACACGCTGAGCGCCGTCACCTCCGGGGTGAAGGACGTGCGCGACGTGATAGACAAGGCCCGCAGCAGCCGCTACTTCTCGCAAGCCAACCCCATACTCTTCATCGACGAGATACACCGCTTCAGCAAGTCGCAGCAAGACTCGCTGCTGGGAGCCGTGGAGAAGGGCACCATCACGCTCATAGGCGCCACCACGGAGAACCCCTCGTTCGAAGTCATACGCCCGCTGCTCTCGCGCTGCCAACTCTACGTGCTCAAGTCGCTGGAGAAGGACGACCTGCTGGCACTGCTCCAACGGGCCGTCGCCAAGGACGCCGTGCTGCGCGAGCGCCAAGTGGAGCTGCGGGAGACCGACGCCATGCTGCGCTACTCGGGCGGCGACGCCCGCAAGCTGCTCAACATACTGGAGCTGGTGGTGGAGGCCGACAGCGACACCCCCGTCGTCATTACCGACCAGAAGGTGGCCGAGCGCCTGCAGCAGAACCCCCTGGCCTACGACAAAGACGGCGAAATGCACTACGACATCATCTCCGCCTTCATCAAGTCCATCCGCGGCAGCGACCCCGACGGAGCCCTCTACTGGCTTGCACGCATGATAGAGGGCGGCGAGGACCCCAAGTTCATCGCCCGCCGCCTGCTCATCTCCGCCGCCGAGGACATCGGCCTGGCAAACCCCAACGCCCTGCTGCTGGCAAACACCGCCTTCGATGCGGTGAACAAGATAGGGTGGCCCGAGGGACGCATCCCCCTGGCCGAGGTGACCGTCTACCTGGCCACAAGCCCCAAGAGCAACTCCGCCTACATGGGCATCGGAGCGGCCCTCGACGAGGTGCGGCGCTCGGGCAACCTGCCCGTCCCGCTCCACCTGCGCAACGCCCCCACCAAGCTGATGAAGGAGCTGGGCTACGGCAAGGACTACAAGTACGCCCACGACTACGAGGGGCACTTCGTGGAACAACAGTTCCTGCCCGACGGTGCCCAGCACTGCCGCTTCTGGCAGCCTCAGGACAACGCGGCGGAGAACAAACTGAAAGAACGCATGAAACAATTATGGAAAGAACGCTATGAATAGACAGAACGACGAAAAGACAATCATCAAGGTGCTCGACGGCTACGTGCTCAACCGTGGCGACCTCTCGTGGGACGGCTTCCGTGCCCTGGGCGAGTGCACCGTCTACGACCGCACCGCCCCCGAGGACGTGCTGCGCAACGCTGCCGACGCGCAGGTGGTAATCACCAACAAGACCGTGCTGACGGAGAAAGAACTGCGTGCCCTGCCCCGGCTGAGGTACATCGGAGTGCTTGCCACGGGCTACAATGTGGTGGACGTCGCCGTGGCCCGCGAGCTGGGCATCGTGGTGACCAACATCCCCGCCTACAGCACCGCCTCCGTGGCGCAGATGGTGTTTGCCCAACTGCTCACCATCACCCAGCGCGTGGAGTACTACGCCGACCGCAACCGCGAGGGCAAGTGGGCCCGCAGCGTGGACTTCAACTACGTGGACACCGACCTTACCGAGCTGGACGGCAAGGTGATGGGCATTGTGGGCCTGGGCCACATCGGACAGGCCACGGCACGCATCGCACAGGCCTTCGGCATGAGGGTGGTGGCCTTCACCTCCAAACCCCAGCGGCAACTGCCCGAGGGCATCCGCCGCGTGGAGATGGACGAACTGTTCGCCACCGCCGACGTGGTGACCCTGCACTGCCCCCTGACCGCCGACACCCGCTACCTGGTGAACGCACGCCGCCTGGCGCTGATGAAGCCCACGGCCATACTCATCAACACCGGCCGGGGCGACCTCGTCTGCGAGCAGGACCTGGCCGACGCGCTGAACCGTGGACAACTGCGCGCCGCAGCCGTGGACGTGCTCTCGTGCGAGCCTCCCAAGGCCGACAACCCCCTGCTGCACACCGCCAACTGCTTCGTCACCCCACACATAGCCTGGGCCACCCGCGAGGCCCGCGTGCGGCTGATGAACATCGCCGTGGACAACCTCCGCAGCTACCTGCAGGGGAATACCGTAAACAATGTGGCACAGTAACCGGATGCAATGTAACTTTTAAAAAAGACTGAGAAACAAAACAAGATGGACTTTCCGATAACCATACCCTCCTTCGGCTTCATACTGGAGTTCCTGGGAACCTTTGCATTCGCCATCAGCGGCATCCGTCTGGCCTCCGCCAAGCGGTTCGACTGGTTTGGCGCCTATGTGGTGGGCCTTGCCACGGCCATCGGCGGCGGAACCATACGCGACATTATGCTCGACGTGGTGCCCTTCTGGATGACCGACCCCATCTACCTCATCTGCTCCGCCCTGGCGCTGGTGTGGGTGATAGTGCTGGGCAAGCGTGTTATCCGTCAGAACAATACCTTCTTCATCTTCGACGCCATCGGCCTGGCCCTCTTCACCGTCGTGGGTATGGAGAAGACACTCAACCTGGGCTTCCCTCTGTGGGTTGCCATCATCATGGGCACCATCACCGGCGCCGCCGGCGGTGTGTTGCGCGACATCTTCATCAACGAGATTCCGCTCATCTTCCGCAAGGAAATCTACGCCCTGGCCTGTGTGTTCGGCGGCCTCGTCTACGGCCTTTGCCAGTGGCTCGGTCTCGACCTGGTGATTACGCAGACCCTCTGCGGCGTGAGCGTCTTCGTGGTGCGCATCCTGGCGGCGAAGTACCATTGGGCGCTGCCGGTGCTCAAGGGGGAGTGCTAGAGGAAGCTCTCTTCTGGGCGGTCTGTCGGCTTAGGCTCTCGGGACGAAAGCTGTCGGCTTGTCGATTCTTGGAACGAGTGTTGTCGGCTTAGGCTCTTGGAGCGGATGATGGCGTCTTGTTTTGGGAGGAACGTTGTCGGTTTAAGGCTCTCGGAGATAAACTGTCGGCTTGGCGTCCCTTGGATTGAAGTTGGCGGCCTGCGGCTTAGGCGAACGCCGACGGGCGAGGTGAGGCGAAAATCTCTGCTCCCCGAAAGTTTCTGTGCGAAAAGTTTTGCCCTTTCGATGGAACACCCTACATTTGTGCATCTATGAAATGAAACCCTCCCTGTGGACCGTTTGTTTTAGGCAACATGATGAAGAATGGCCCCCGTGGGGTAGGGTGATGAAAAACGTAATGTACCATGAAAAGATTCGCTTTTAAAATGTACCTCAAACCGGGGTGCGAAGAAGAGTATGCAAAGAGACACGCAGCCATTTGGCCAGAGTTGAAGAAGATGATTAAGGACTCGGGCGTGAGTGATTATTCCATTTACTGGGACAAGGACACCAACATCCTGTTCGGTGTGCAGAAGTGCGACGGCGACACCACCAGCCAGGACACCGAGGAGGTGGACCCCATCACCCAACGTTGGTGGGACATGATGGCGGACATCATGGAGGTGAACCCCGACAACTCCCCCGTGACCGTCCCCTTGCGCGAAGTCTTCCACATGGATTGACCTCGCCGCTCCTTTCTCGTTTCACTCGAATAGGAAGCTTTGCGGAAAGAAGTTCTGCGGGCCGTGTGCCCTGCGGATGAGAGGTTCTGCGGGCCGGGTGCACTGCGGACGAGAAGTTCTGCGGATGAGAAGTTCTGCGAATGAGAAGTTCTGCTGGCCGGGTGCACTGCGGACGAGAAGTTCTGCGGAAAGAAACTCAGTGGACGAGAAATCTTGCGAATAAGAAACTTTGCGGAGGAGGTGCCGGATCTCCCGGTTCTCTGTCGCAAGGCTTCTTGTTTATTTTCTCCTTCCTATACTTTATTATATATGGGAGATTCCCCCGCAGCCCGCGGAGCGGCGGAGGTGAAAACACTTCCTCTCGTCACCCTTCCGCTCCTTCCTCCTTTTGGCCTTCCGGAAATTTGCTTCCGCTTTCTCCCCACTTATGTTCCCTTTCTCTTAGTTCTTTTTTCCCTTCACTCTCTTCTCTTTCTATTCCTTCGTTCTTGATTCTTCTCGTTCCCCTCCCTTCCCATTCTCTATCCTCTACCTTCGTTTCTTTCCTCTCGTTTCCATTCCATCCTTTCGCTTTCTCTCGGCTAGATTCTGTCTCCGTTGCTCTTTCCCTTCTCCCTTCCTCGTTCCTCATCCCTCTTCGTTTCGTTTCCTTTCTCTATCCTCTATCTTCGTTTCTTTCCTCTCGTTTCCATTCCATCCTTTCGCTTTCTCTCGGCTAGATTCTGTCTCCGTTGCTCTTTCCCTTCTCCCTTCCTTTTCTTCGTTCCTCTATCTTCTCGTTTTTTCCCTTCTTTTTCCACCTTATCCCCTTTTTTCTTTCCTTCTACATCCTATTATATATAGGGGATTCCCCCGCTGCCCGCGGAGCGGCTGAGCACGCCAGTCGTTAAAATCAGTCGTTTTTGAAATTTTTAATTGATTTATTTCGGATGGTGGTGGGGAATGACTACTTTTGTAAAGTAGAACATAAAAATATACCTCAAATAACTAACGTATGAAAAGACAAATAAAATTCAGTCTCGTTTACCGTGACATGTTCCAGTCGTCGGGAAAATACCAACCCCGTGTAGACCAGCTCGTTAGGGTAGCCCCCTACATCGTGGAGATGGGATGCTTCGCCCGCGTGGAGACAAACGGCGGCGCCTTCGAGCAAGTGAACCTGCTCTATGGCGAAAACCCCAACAAGGCAGTGAGGGCTTTCACCAAGTTCTTCAACGAAGCCGGCATCCAGACACACATGCTCGACCGTGGACTGAACGCCCTGCGTATGTACCCCGTGCCCGCCGACGTGCGCCGACTGATGTACAAAGTGAAGAAAGCCCAAGGCGTGGACATCACCCGCATCTTCTGCGGCTTGAACGAAGTGCGCAACATCATCCCCTCCATCCATTACGCCCTGGAGGCAGGCATGATTCCGCAGGCCACCCTCTGCATCACCTCCTCGCCCGTACACACCGTAGAGTATTACTCCCATATTGCCGACCAACTGATTGAGGCCGGCGCTCCCGAAATCTGTCTGAAGGACATGGCCGGAATAGGACAGCCCGCCATGCTGGGACAGCTGGTGAAGACCATCAAGGAACGCCACCCGCAGGTGATTATCCAGTATCACGGACACTCCGGACCGGGCCTCTCCATGGCCTCCATCCTCGAGGTGTGCCGCAACGGAGCCGACATCATCGACACCGCCGTGGAGCCGCTCTCCTGGGGTAAGGTTCATCCGGACATCATCTCCGTGCAGTCGATGCTGAAGAACGCCGGATTCGACGTGCCCGAAATCAACATGAACGCCTACATGAAGGTGCGCAGCCTCACACAAGAGTTCATCGACGACTTCCTGGGCTACTTCATGGACCCGACGAACAAACACATGTCGTCCCTGTTGCTGGGCTGCGGTCTGCCGGGCGGAATGATGGGTTCCATGATGGCCGACCTCAAAGGAGTGCACTCGGGCATCAACATGATACTGAAAGGCCAGGGCAAAGAGCCCCTGTCGCTCGACGACCTGATGGTGATGCTCTTCGACGAGGTGGCCTACGTATGGCCTAAACTGGGCTATCCTCCATTGGTGACCCCCTTCAGCCAGTACGTGAAGAACGTGGCGCTGATGAACGTGATGCAGCTCATCAAGGGCGAGCCCCGCTTCAGTATGATGGACAGCCACACGTGGGACATGATCCTCGGCAAGAGCGGACGTCTGCCCGGAAAACTCGCCCCCGAGATCGTCGAACTGGCGAAGTCCAAAGGCCTGCAGTTCACCGACGAGGACCCGCAGAGCTACTATCCCGACGAGCTCGACAAATACCGCAAGGAGATGGACGAGAACGGCTGGGACTATGGCCAGGACGACGAGGAACTCTTCGAACTCGCCATGCACGACCGTCAGTACCGCGACTATAAGTCGGGCGTTGCCAAACAACGTTTCCTTGCCGACCTGCAGCACGCCAAGGACGCAGCCCTGTCGAAGAACGGAATGACTGAGGAGGAAATCCTCAACCTCAAGCATAAGAAAGCCGATCCCGTCGTGGCTCCGCGCCGCGGACAGGTGCTCTACGACGTAAGCTTCGACGGCCATCAGGTGGAGCCTTTCGTAGGCCGCCGCTACCATCACGACGAACTCTTCTGCTCCATCAGCACTCCTTGGGGCGAGAACGAAGACGTCTACGTGGGCTTCGACGGGCACGTGGTGGAGGTTTGCGTGAAACCGGGACAGACCGTCAACTCCGGTGAGGTGATTGCCTACGTCGAACGCTCGGACATCTTCTCTTGATGACGCGAGTCCGCCGCGGTGGGGGAGAGGCTTCCATTGATGGGCGGATTCCCCTCAACCTCCATGGCGACTGAAACCATGTGCGGTAGGGGAGGGAACCTCGATTGAGGAGCGGATTCCACTGCCGAACGGACAAATAGCAGAATAACGGAGCGGGCTTCGGGGAACAGTGTTTCCATCGGAGCCCGCTCCTCTTTTGTTGTTGTGAACTGCGGCAGCTCCGACGGTAAAAGAAGGCGAATGGCGTGCGACGCGAAGGCTTCCGCTCCTCTTGTTGTAAATTGTAACGGACCAATGGAAGTAGATGATAATAGGGGCTTCTTTAGGGGATTTTCGTTACTTGTAGAGGTAGTTTTGTTTCGAATAGGAACTGCTGCTTCGTGTTGTGCGACATTATTTATATGCTATAGATGGATAATAGCCTGAAATAGTGCAATATTAGACAATGTGTGAATCTGAAACCATTTGGGTGGAGATGTTACAATCGTTATTATTTGTATAGAGATGCGATGAAGTGCTTATTTGTCTGTCAAAATGAGAAGAATACTTGCGTCAGTATTAATTAATCTAAAAGATTTCGTGGGTTGCTTGCCCGTATCAATGTCTTTTTGTTACTTTGCAACCGAAATCAGAACGGTGATGATGAGTGCCCGATTAGAGACTTCCAGGCGAGTTGCTTAGAATCTTTAACCAAATGAGCGAAACAATAACAAATTATCACCCCGTATGGTTGCCGGCTTGGTACGGTGTTTGCCGAGCATATAGTAGCAGGTTTCCCCGGAAGCCGACACTGACAGGAAACGAATAATTCTCTCTCTTAATATATAATTACACTTATTCCCGTATGACTTGTGAAAGCCGCCTACGGGATATTTTTTTATATATAGGTCTCATTCGATTAAAATATCTATAGAAACGTTGAAAATTGGCAAAAGGTTAAAGTTGAGGCCATTCAATCTGTAAAATTCCCTCTCAAACGTATTCTGATTGACTGATTATTGCTACTTTTGCATCATTGTTACATTTAAACCTTAAAAAGACAAATAATGAAAAAGTCTATTCTCTTGAGCTGTTTGCTCTTGATGGCCGCCGTGCTGCAATCGGTGGCTCAGATTCAAGAACCTGTGAAGTTCAAAACTGAATTCAACAAGACTTCGGAGACGGAAGCTGAAATCGTCTTCACCGCTACAATCGATGCCGGATGGCACGTGTACTCAACGGACATCCCCGCGGACGGACCTACGCCTGCCACGCTGACGATGGACAAAATCGAGGGTGCCGAGTTGGTGGGCAAGCTCACCCCGCGCGGCAAGGTTGAAACGAAGTATGACGACATGTTCGGCATGAAGGTCAGCTTCTTCGAGAACAAAGCCGCTTTCTTCCAAAAAGTAAAGATAACCGGAGCTACCTACCACCTGGAGGGTTACATGAACTATGGCGCCTGCAACGACCAGAACTGTCTGCCTCCGACCGACGTCAACTTCAACTATAGCGGCAAGGGCGTGACAGGTGCCGCCGCAGCTCCCGCTGCTGCCGAGACTCCCGCCGCCACAGAGGCTCCCGCCGAGGCTGCCGAAACTACGGCTGCCGTGACCGCCGACTCCGCCGCCGTGGCAAACCCCGCAGTGCAGTCGACCGATGCAATCAAGGACCTCTGGACTCCTGTCATTGGCGAGCTCAACGAGTTCGGCAACGAGGGTAAGGCCGACACCAACCGCTCTTGGCTCTACATCTTCCTGATGGGTATGTTGGGAGGTTTCGTCGCTTTGGTGACTCCCTGCGTGTGGCCTATCATCCCGATGACGGTAAGCTTCTTCCTGAAACGTTCCGGCGACAAGAAAAAAGGTATTCGCGATGCATGGCTCTACGGCGCTTCCATCGTAGTCATCTACGTGGTGCTCGGCTTGGCCATCACCCTCATATTCGGTGCCAGCGCACTGAACGCCCTCTCCACAAACGCCCTCTTCAACATCTTCTTCTTCCTGATGTTGGTGGTGTTCGCCGCCTCCTTCTTCGGTGGCTTCGAAATCACGTTGCCCTCGTCCTGGAGTACGGCTGTCGACAGCAAGGCTGAGGCCACCAGCGGTCTGCTCAGCATCTTTCTCATGGCCTTCACCCTGACGCTCGTTTCCTTCTCCTGCACAGGTCCTATCATCGGATTCCTGTTGGTGGAGGTCTCTACCACGGGCAGCATCGTGGCTCCCGCCATCGGTATGTTGGGATTCGCCGTCGCTTTGGCTCTCCCGTTCACCTTGTTCGCCATGTTCCCCGCGTGGCTGAAGTCCATGCCTAAGTCCGGCGGTTGGATGAACTCCGTGAAGGTGGTGCTCGGATTCCTCGAGCTGGCTTTCGCCCTGAAGTTCCTCTCTGTGGCCGACATGGCTTACCAGTGGCACATCCTCGACCGTGAGGTGTTCCTCTCCCTGTGGATCATCATCTTCGCCTCGCTGGGCCTCTATCTGTGGGGCAAACTCAAGTTCCCGCACGACGACGATATGGACCACGTGAGTGTGCCCCGCTACTTCATGGGCGCCATCTCGTTGGCCTTCGCCGTCTACATGGTTCCCGGTCTGTGGGGTGCTCCGTTGAAAGCCATCAGTGCATTCGCTCCTCCTTCCGAGACCCAGGACTTCAACCTCTATCACGAGAAAGAGGTTCACGCCCAATACAATGACTATGAGATAGGAATGGCAGCTGCCAAAGCTGCCGGCAAGCCCGTCATGGTGGACTTCACCGGATACGGTTGTGTGAACTGCCGCGAGATGGAATCGAAGGTGTGGATTGACGACAAGGTGCGCGACATCATGACGAAAGACTACGTTCTCATCTCACTCTATGTGGACGAGAAAGAGGCTCTGCCCGAGGTACAGACCGTCATCGAGAATGGCAAGGAGCGCAAGCTGCGCACCATCGGCGACAAGTGGAGCTACCTGCAGCGTGTGAAGTTCGGTGCCAACGCACAGCCCTTCTATGTGCTGCTCGACAACGACGGCAAACCGCTGAACGGCTCTTACACCCACGACGAGGACATCGACAAGTTCGTGAATTACCTGCAGACAGGACTCGAGAACTATCGGAAAGAAAAATAAACTGACCTATGCGGCCCGAATCTCACCGGATTTGGGTCGCTCTACCTTAACTTACTAGAGAAAATCATGCTTGAGAAATCTGAAAGAGAACAGATAATCGCTTTGGTGCACAGGGAAGTAGTGCCCGCCATCGGCTGCACCGAGCCTGTGGCCGTGGCCCTCTGTGTGGCTAAGGCTACCGAGACGCTTGGCAAACAGCCCGGGCACGTCACCGTGTGGCTTAGCGCCAACATACTGAAGAACGCTATGGGTGTCGGCATTCCCGGCACGGGAATGATAGGTCTGCCCATCGCCATCGCCCTGGGCGCACAGATAGGCAAGTCGGAGTACCAACTGGAGGTGCTGAAGGACTGTACCCCCGAGGCCGTGGAGCGTGGCAAGAAGTTCATCGACGAGAAACGCATCACCATCGCCCTGAAGGAGAACATCACCGAGAAACTCTACGTGGAGGCCCTCTGTGAGGCTGATGGTGCACAGGCCAAGGCCGTGATTGCGGGCGGACACACCAACTTCGTCTACGTGTCGAAGGACGACCAGGTGTTGCTCGACAAGCAGACTGCCGACGGTGCCGACAATGCTGAGGACGATGTGCAACTGAATCTCCGCAAGGTGTACGACTTCGCCACCACCTCTCCGCTGGAGGAAATCTCCTTCATCCTCGAGGCCCAGCGCCTGAACAAAGCCGCTGCCGAATATTCCCTCAAGGGCGACTATGGCCATGGTGTGGGCAAGATGATGCAGAGCCCGATGGAGAAGAAGGTGATTGGCGACAGTATGTTCGCCCGCATCCTCTCTTACACCTCCGCTGCCTGCGACGCTCGCATGGGTGGCGCCATGGTGCCGGTGATGAGCAACTCCGGCAGTGGAAACCAAGGAATCACCGCCACGCTGCCCGTGGTCGTCTTTGCCGAGGAAAACAACAAGAGCCACGAGGAGTTGGTGCGTGCCCTGATGCTGAGCCACTTGACCGTCATCTACATCAAGCAGAGCCTCGGTCGCCTCTCCGCCTTGTGCGGTTGCGTGGTGGCTGCCACGGGTTCCTGCTGTGGAATTACCTACCTGATGGGTGGTGAGTATCAGCAAATCACCTATGCGGTGAAAAACATGATTGCCAACATTACCGGCATGATTTGCGACGGAGCCAAACCGAGCTGCGCCATGAAGCTGACCAGCGGTGTTTCCACTGCCGTGCTCTCCGCCATGTTGGCCATGCAGCAGAAGTACGTCACTTCGGTGGAAGGCATCATCGACGACGATGTGGACCAGACCATTCACAACATGACCCGCATCGGCTCCCAGGGCATGAACGAGACGGACCGTGTGGTGCTCGACATCATGACCCACAAACAGAACTGTTGATTCCACCCGTGTGGGGGAGCCGTCTCGCTGCGACCCCTCCCTGTGGAAACACGATAAGACGCTAACGACGTCACTAACAAAAAAAGAGCGTGCCCGTGAGGACATGCTCTCTTTCTATAAGGTAGGGAGATGGAGAAGGATTAGTTTCCTGCTTCAGCATCCTTGATCATCTGCTCGCTGGCGTAGAGGAAAATCTCCACACGACGGTTCTCGGCAGCTGTCTTCGTCTCGTCGTACTCGCTGTAAGCCTTACCCATCACGCTCTTGAACTGGCTGAGGTTGACACCCTTCTGCTGCAGATAAGTCTGAACGGCAGTGGCGCGTGCCAAAGACACCTTCTCGTTAGCCTCCTGTGTACCAACCTTGTCGGTGTGGCCATAGATGGCAATATCCATTGTCGGGTTGTCCTTCAGTATCTGAGAGAACTCTGTCAGTGAATTCTTGGCGGAAGCGCTCAACGTAGAAGAGTTGAAACCGAACAGGATACCAGAGTCGAAGGTCACCTTCACAGCCTGCAGACCATTGGCGTCTGTTACCTCGGCTACCTGTGCGCCTTCTACCTCCTTAGCGGCAGCTGCGGCCTTGTCCATCTTCTTGCCGATGATGACACCGGCACCTGTACCTACAGCCGTACCGATAGCCGCACCGATGGCAGCACCCTTGCTGTTGCCTACCAATGCACCTACCAATGCACCTACTGCAGCACCGCCTCCGGCACCAATCAAACCACCCTTCGTGGTGTTACTCATAGAACTACAACCACTCAACACCAATGTTCCGCAAAGAACCAGAGATGTAATTTTAATTTTGTTCATAATGGTGTAAATTAAAAATTGATAATCTTGCTGCAAAGATACGTCTTTTTTTTATTCTGTTTCTTCTTTGCCCATAAAGTTCTTCCTACAAACGTCAGATTCCCGCTTCATGCCGACGAAGAGGGAAAATATCGGTACCTAAGCGATAATGCTCGCATTTTCTGTAGGGCAAACGACTTTTTTTGTAACTTTGCAACTTGTTCATACAAAGGTATAAATATAGACAATTATAATATGGCTAATGAATTGAAAGAACTTACCAAGCGCAGTGTCAACTACTCGCAGTGGTATAACGATTTGGTAGTGAAGGCGGACCTTGCCGAGCAGTCTGCCGTGCGTGGATGTATGGTCATCAAACCTTACGGCTACGCTATCTGGGAAAAGATGCAGCGTCAGCTGGACGACATGTTCAAGGCTACCGGCCACGTGAACGCTTACTTCCCCCTGCTCATCCCGAAGTCTTACCTCAGCCGCGAGGCGGAGCATGTGGAAGGCTTCGCCAAGGAGTGTGCCGTGGTGACGCACTACCGTCTGAAGAACGCCGAGGACGGCAGCGGCGTGATTGTGGACCCGGCCGCCAAACTGGAGGAGGAACTCATCATCCGTCCTACATCGGAGACCATTATATGGAGCACCTACAAGAACTGGATTCACTCGTACCGCGACCTGCCCATCCTCTGCAACCAGTGGGCCAACGTGATGCGTTGGGAGATGCGTACCCGCCTCTTCCTGCGTACGGCCGAGTTCTTGTGGCAAGAGGGACACACCGCCCATGCTACACGCGAGGAGGCCGAGGCCGAGGCAAAACGTATGCTGAACGTCTACGCCGACTTTGCCGAGAACTTCATGGCAGTGCCGGTGGTGAAGGGTGTGAAGTCCGCCAACGAGCGTTTCGCCGGAGCCCTCGACACCTACACCATCGAGGCCCTGATGCAGGACGGCAAGGCCCTGCAGAGCGGTACGTCGCACTTCCTCGGTCAGAACTTCGCCAAGGCGTTCGACGTGCAGTTTGTGGACAAGGACAACAAGATGGACTATGTGTGGGCAACCTCGTGGGGTGTTTCCACCCGACTGATGGGTGCGCTCATCATGTCCCACTCCGATGACAACGGCCTCGTGTTGCCGCCTAAGTTGGCTCCCATCCAGGTGGTGATTGTGCCTATCTACAAGAGCCAGGAGCAGTTGGCACAAATCGATGCCAAAGTGGCAGACATCGTGGATACACTGAAGAACATGGGCATCTCTGTGAAGTACGATAACGCCGACAACAAACGCCCGGGCTTCAAGTTTGCCGACTACGAGCTGAAGGGTGTGCCTGTTCGCCTCGTGATGGGCGGACGCGACCTGGAGAACAACACCGTAGAGGTGATGCGCCGCGACACACTGGAGAAGGAGACCCTCTCTTGTGACGGCATCGAGGCTCACGTGAAGAACCTGCTCGACGATATTCAGCAGAACATCTACCAAAAGGCTCTGAAGTTCCGTCAGGCCCACACCATCAACGTGGACAGCTACGACGAGTTCAAGGAGAAGATTGAAGAGGGCGGTTTCATCATGGCCCATTGGGACGGCACCACCGAGACCGAGGAACGCATCAAGGAGGAGACGAAAGCCACCATCCGTTGTATCCCGTTCGATGGCGACACCACCCCTGGCAAGTGCATGGTCACCGGAAAACCCTCCGCTCGCCGCGTGATGTTCGCTAGAGCTTACTAACAGATAGTCGCTATTCCCCGCATTCGCCCGTGCTTGTGCCGAATGCGGATTGCGGAAAAGATAACAGCCGCTTGATGTTCCCCTCCTAAGGAGAATGCCAAGCGGCTGATTCGTTTTATGGAGCATTCCTTACCTTATTATATATAGGTATAATAAGAGGTACTGTTGTGACCATCCCGTATTCGTGGTCTATAGGATTTCATGATAAAGCCATCGCGCTCCGCAGTAGGCTTGATAAAGCGAGTCAGTGGGGCCAGGAACCTCGGTCTGCGTCACTCTGCGACCTTCCAATCCTCAATGGTGCCGGTCTCGGACGAGAAGCTGCAGCCTATCTTGTACAGTGTGCGCTTGT
>CAVINS010000065.1:0-17076 GCA_963643925.1 Bacteroidaceae bacterium | reverse complement strand
TGCTCGACGGCACTGTAGAAAACACCGGCTACGACTCCCGTTCCGGCAACTTCGTTACCCTCCGCCAAGGTGACTTCCGCATCAGCTACTGCCACCTCTCTCAAATCCTCGCCTCCAAAGGTCAATCGGTCCTCGCTGGCTATCCCGTTGGTATCACCGGTTCCACAGGCCGCAGCACTGGCGAACATCTTCACATTACCGCCAAATACAAAGGCAAAGCGTTCAATCCGTTGATGATGTTGGAGTATGCTCAACTTAGTAGCAAGTAGTATGAGTACGCCTATCCATGTTTGTCCATGTTTGAGCTATTATGCACATATTCAACAAATTAGATGTATCTTTGCGATAGATTATTCATTTAAACGAAAAGATATATGATTAAAAGATTTTCAAACTTTGTTATCTTGGCTGCTATGACAGCTATGATGACATCATGTGGCGCATTTAAGAGTTACATCGCAACTTACTCCGTAGGTCTAAAGACAGTGGAAAGTCCAGCAAATGCCAAACAGCAGTTTGGCGAGACTAAAGTAGTAAATTTTCAAGATGGTACCACCAACAAGTATCGTTACGAAGATGATTACATCAATATCGTATGGTATGTCGATTCCAAGCAATTCAACTTTGACCTTACAAACAAATCTGGCCACACGTTGAAAATTAACTGGGATGACATCAGTTATGTTGATTATCAGGGAAAAACAGGTCGTGTAATGCATGCAGGCGTGAAATACACCGAACGCAACAATAGTCAACCTGCTTCTACAGTTCCTAAGGGAGCCAGCTTGTCTGACATCCTTCTCCCAACTGAGAATGTTTACTACGTGTCTGGTCAATATGGAGGCTGGAGAGAAAAATATCTCATTCCTTGCGTGTACAAAGATGAAGCTTCTAAAACTGCTGAGGCTCCTACTTATGTAGGCAAGACTTTGACTGTAATGATGCCTATTATGATAGAGAATGTCCAGAACGATTATACGTTTACATTCAGTGTTGATAAACTTCTAGAAGACACCAACAAAAAATAATTTGACTTAGCGAGAAGACCTTACCTTCACTCTCTATAAATGACAAATAGCCGTCTGTTAGTCAGGCGGCTATTTTTATATCAATTTGTCATATTTACTTCAAATACTTCCCCGTTGGTTCGGTAGTTACCAATGTTTTCACCACGAACTACTTTATCTGCTTGCAATACCTCGCCAACTTTAATTTTGTGCACGAATAGTATGTCGTTCTTCTGAAGGCTACTGTTCTTTGACGAGATAACTTTAAGAACCTTTTGCCCATCTCGTTCAATCACAACAAATGCGACCTCACGATTCAAATACTCTACAGTGAAAGTCGTATCTGTTGCCATTTCATGCACATAAAACGTTTCATCCTCGTTGAAATTCCATACGCTGTCGATGCTATTAGACTCTGTATATTTTTGCCAAGTTGCGTATCCAAGATACAGAGCTATCGTATTAAGCGTATATTCATTGGTCTTACGACTATCATTGATTGTGCCCAAAAGTCGTTTTAATGTTGTCACTCCGATATTTCTGCCTGTTTCTGAGAATATCTTGTCAGCCAACAAGCTAAAATCTTTTGCTTGGTCGAGGAGTAATCCCGACTTATCTTTTAACTCCCTTATAATCTGTTCATTGAGTATCATATTTCTACTTTAATAAACGAAAAATTGTCAGAGATGTTTGATGCCATTTGTTCCAAGTCTGCCTTTTTCGACTCATCGAAACCTCTAGCATAAATCATATCAAGTTCCTTGTGAAATCCATCTGTGCATAGAATAAAAACGTCACCGTCTTCAATTGCAACTTTTCTTACCGGCGCTTCATCCACTGGACATTCTCCCATAATGGATTTAGTCACAATCGATGAATATTTCTCATAGCTAGCTGCGCTAAGCGTCTTAATCTTGGCAAGTTCGTTTATAACAGAATGGTCTTCGGTTCTGTAAACCTCTTGACCGTTTCTATACATGTATATACGGCTATCACCTAGCCAAGTAAAATACGCATATCCTCCTGTTATAAGAAGAACCGTAATCACGCATCCCATTTTCTGGTTTGCTGATGCGATACGTTTAAGCATCAAGGCATCATTTGCGAATGATATTGCTTCTCTGAGAATTTCTAATGGTGTTAATTGTTTAAAGTTTAGATCTACAAAATCGATTATGGCATCGGAAACGACTTTTGCTGCCACAGCTCCATCGCTATATCCTCCCATACCATCTGCGACAATGAATATGTGTGAGTTATCGGGAAGAGAACCATGAACTGTATAGTCCTGATTCTCTTCTCGATTACCTTTATTTGTATATTCGAAATACTTCATTATTTAACTGCTTGTATTGTGTCTCCACCATGCTTCGTTACACGTGGACGAATACTTATCTTTATTGGACGTTGAGTTATCATCTTGTCAGATGCTTTGTTAGCCCAAAGGAATGCCTCGCCAGAGCCAAGCGATGCCATTTCGGTAGCAGTTAATGTCTGCAATGGAGTTATGGCTTTCTGTACATGTTTAACCCATGCTGGCGAACTAAATCTGTGCATAACCACTATAGAACTCAATTCTATAATCTCTGTCGGTAGACTCATAGGATCTTGACTTGCAATCATGATAGATACTCCTTTGTGGCGCATCTCTCTAATGGCAGTAGTAATCGAACCAACAAGCTCCTTGTTATTCATGTACTTGTGAGCTTCATCAAAGACGATGAATTTATTGAATGCCTTACCATCTATCTGCATGACAGAAGAGAATATATTCAACATCACAACAAACAAGCCAAGGGCTTCGTCTTTCTCAATGAACTCGTCACGTAAGTCCACAATGATAAGACGACCCGGCTTCAGATATTGCTGAAGTTTATTACCATCGGTAATATATTCCTCCGCGAAATCAAGTTTCTGTTCTGCCAAAGAACGCTGAGAAGAACTCATGTGGTCGCTATTAGAAACACCGTTACGGATATTCTGCAAGCTCATATTGTGGCGACATGCCTTCATAATCTGCTTCAACTCCTTAATATAAGTAGAGTCATTGCCCATTGCCCCCAATAGGAACATCCAGTCACGCACTGCCAACTCTGAAGAGTCGAAACCGATGCTATGAACATCAATGTCCGGATATTCCGCCTTACGAGTTTCAACTTGGCTCTCAGGGGCCAACAAGACAACATCTTTTATACTTCCTGGCTCTGCTCCGTATTCAGCCTTGAGTTTTGCCAACTGTCCAGCTTCATCATTTGGGTACACCATAGAGGTGAACTCTGGGGCATAGTCCATACTGTCACTATAATGGAATATTACGCTGGCCATCGGCGCCGGCAGTTTGTTTACTTTTGAGAATTGGCAGAGAACCATTTCGGTTATGGAACCAATAGTATAGCTCTTACCTGCTCCTTGTACACCGAAAAGGCTGATGGTGTTACATTCGTTCAAGTCTAATCCTATGGTTCTGCCGTTGCTTATCATCTTGCCAAGGATGCCAAACTGAGGACTATCTGAATTTTTGCCAATGATGACATCACATGTTGGTTCCTTGTAATTTGGATCAGCTGGTTCGTCAGTATGTTGCATAGATAGCTCCTCGTTTTCTGGCAGAGTTTCTACAATAGGCTGTTCATCTGCATTATTGGAAGCAGTTTCCTCTTGTTGCTTATCCTCATTCTTCGTCTCTGGAGTGAATGAGACTGAAGGTTGATTTGTAACAGACACAGGTTGTTCAGCTTCTGTCTTTTTCTCAGTCGGTTTCTTAGGTATGATGATTTCATATTCAGAATCATCATGCGGTACATTCTCAACCGTTGGAACACTATCTTCCAAGTGCTCAACTGGAACGTGAACATTCTTTGACTCTGTATGAAAAGCAAAAGACGGCTCAAAGAAATTGACAAAATCATTATCCATAGCCTCAAGAACCTGAGTATTTAGCGTAGCATCTTTGTTCAGGATGTCGCCAATGACAGGTTCGCCCATTGTATAGATGAGAGCATCCCCATAGTAGTTCTTCTTTTGACGTTCTTGCTGAGTGAAATCAAAGATAACACCAAGTTCCTTGAAACGTATTGAATAACCATCTGCCAGTTTGCTCAAGAACAATAAATATTCGTGAGCGCACTCAGGATTCAACTGTCCGTAACGCATTGAACGACGGATATAGAACTCCAAGAACGATTTTAGTTCAATCGTTTTAAGTTCTCTGTCAAGACGGTCGTAACCATCAACAGCAACCTCAAAATGAGAGCGCAAGGCATAGATGGTATTTTCTATCTGGTTCACTATCTTAGCATGCAAATCCTCCGCATTGTAATGTGCATTGCGGCATTTAATTTCTACGACAGTGAACAGAATTTCCTTTTTAGCAGGGTCGATTTTGACTACCAAGTTGTCTGCTCTCTCCTTGTTTTCATTATCCAAATCTACGAACAGTTCCTTATGAAGATCTATTGGAATAAGGAAAGACTCTTCCGTAATATGCTTCTTTTCCAAGAAACGCTTGCACAATGTTGTACCTATCACTTCAAAGCCTTTACGTGAAGTTGCATTTACCTGCATTATAAGAGAGCTGCTTACTGAACGGACATCTTCCAGTATCTGCTTGAAATTCTCGTCTTTCTCAAGATTGATGCCATATTCGCGGAAGAGTGGTATCATTAAGGCTCCGATCTCACTCGTCGGCTTTGTGGTCAGGTATGATGACACGCCTGTAGCTTCTTCTCCTGGCACATAATCAAGCAAATATGGTATGTCATTTTCACCAAGACAAGGTAAGTCATAGAACTCCGGCCCCATGTTCTTATCGAAAGTAACAACCCAATCGCTGCTGTCGTGTATGAATGACAGCAACATCATATCGTTCTCTTTCAATCGCAACGTGGTTGCAGGCACAGATTCCTCCAGCGTGGAAGACAAAAGTTTTCCGGTTGTCTCTTGAATACGGGCAAACAAGCTAACTTCCAGATTGGCCGACTCTGACACTGGATTAGGCATAATCTTGTTGGAATAGTATCTATTCCAGACAAACGATTTCCCTTCTTGGGATGCACTGACTACATCACGACAAATCGTACCATTCAAATAGAATGAACGGCTTAATTCATCAGGACGCACCAATTCGGTATGAACCGCGAACGGATTTACCAGGAAAGACAGATGCGACTGATACTGGTCATGGTCGTTTATAAAGTCACTTATCTTATTTAGGGAGAAGCGCAACTTAGGGAACAGCCTGTTGGCCGAAGCCTGTGAGAAGACTTCAGCTTCTGGAGCTATAACGGAATCTGGCGCAAGCAAATCCTTCAATGAATCGCCCGATTGCAACATGTTGTCGTCAGAGAACAAACGCAATTCGTAGGTCAGGTCTTTACCCAACCCAATTTTCTCCACCTCAACCAGTGCTTTGGCAAAGATTGCCGCATCACCTGCATTAAACAGGTTGATAACCAATTTGTCTGTATAAGGATGAGACAAAGCATAGTTATATATGTGGCGCACCACCAAATCCAAGCTCACATCGCTATCGATACGCTTCTCACGAGCCACGTTAAGCAGCGTAGCTGTGTAAGACTTCAGCTGACGATACCCAGAAGCGAATGCCTCTTCATGTCCAAGCGTTGGCTGTGCATATGTTCCCCAACCGAACGTCAATTCTCCGATATATTGATAAGCCTCCTGCATTGAACTGTCGCTCAATACCAAGGGAGCGATATCCATCGGTATGGTACCTTGGAACAGTTTATCAAGCTTTCTATACCAAGCCTTACGATACTTGGGATTTTCAAGAGTCTTGGCTTCCCAATCTTCATAAAGTTCATAGAGGTTTACCATCCAGGCCAGACGAAGTGGATGTAAAGGTGAAATCAGTTTAATATCTGTCTTTGAGCCGTCTGGCATTTCAACAGTAAGCCTTACTGTATCCAAGTTCTGGATACAAACTATCTGTTCCTCACTCAAATCCTTATCCTGTATGTTGCGTAGCCATTGCTCATATTCTGACAAATAGTTCTTTACTGTTCCCATGTTTTGGGTAAAATCTAAAGTACATGTCAGTCCACATTCATTGTCAACAGAATTCTTAATTCGTGCAAACAGATCTGAGCGCAGAGAACTCAACTCATCTGGTATGCTAAATAGCTGTAGTGAAACGAACTTTGGTTCTCTTCTTGCTGTATCTGTCGGATCCAAAAGGGCCGCATCTGTCGGGTTCCCGGTCAAAAAAGCTTCTACATGTCCAAAATCACCATCATTGTTCAAGAAGGCTTTCTCCAACTGTATTAACTTCTTTGATAGCTGAATTTGATAAGCGTATGCTGGTCCGAAATCAAATTGATAAGTACTGTTTAGCGTGCCGTCAACCCAAGTATTCCTGTCAACACCATCGCTTGGTATATCAAGGTCTTCATCTTTGGCCAAGTGTATACTTCGGTAGTGAATAATAGCCTGAGTTATACTATTAACTTTTGCACGTTTGTCAACTTCTCCTTCACCACCGGCTTCTCCTGTGTTGTCGATTGTGAATACATCGGATTCATTACAGTAAGCTACATGATGTTCAATACGGTATTGCTCCATTTGAAGATTTGGATTCTGTTCTGAGGCTTCTACCCATGCGGCTTGCACACGCTCCTCCTTGAACTCTTTCTTCGTATCAAGAACAATGCCATTTTCGTCCATTGCGCGGACGCGCAGCATATACTCTCCATCATCAAACATGCCATTAGGAATGTTCAACGACAGCGTTCGTTTGGCACGCTTATTGGTTCCGACTTTGGCCTTCTTGACAATGCCAACTTCGGTAAAGTCATCGATATTAACGAGAGCAATCTCGAATGAGTATATATCAGGGTTTTCCTTTGGAGCAGGATTGGTCGTAATTGTAAATCTCACCTTTCCTTTCTTATCCTCTGGAATGCTCAGGATGAAATCTCCAGTTTCAGCGTCTCTTACAAGCTCTTTCTTGGGGTCATTTCCTAAAACGAGGTCAACATTAACCTTTACAGGACCACTATCTCCAGGAAGTACCCATGGCATTGACGCATAGTTGAATTCTGGACGTTTTTCAGCAATGTTCTCAAACAGAGAAATGTTGTCTTCTATCCCAGTTTCGTGGGTGAGGAAATCCATTAGGTCTCTTTGTATGGAATTTTTCTTCAATGGCAATCCTGCGATGCGGTCTGCTGCTGTCAAGGAGAAATCTGATAGAATACTTGATACCTTCTCAAGGTTTATCATAAATCTTCTACGAACAGAAGTATCATCTTTGACAAGGTCTCTGTCAGGAAGCATCCCAAATAAGTAGATACCATTACCCCATGCCTCCTCATTGTACTGATTCAATTCAAGATACAGCAGGTAGTTTGTAATGGTTGTACGAGATGGATTCAACTCATCAACAAGCTCCATTATCTGTTTCCAAAGATACTTCTTCTCTTCTGGCAACTCATCAATAAGTTTTCCTATAAAAGAGTTCTGCAAATCTGATGCTGGCAGATTTTGGAATGTTGCATCGCCGTATGAGTCCTCTGCTGATGTTCTACTGTTGGATGGAACAAGAATAAGAACAGCTTTCTCTGGATTGTTACGCAGTTCAATGAGTTTTGTAGCATGTATAAACTCATCTCCCTTTTCTTCTTCAGACAGGATATAGACCTCCATGTCCGTATTGATTGGACGGAGTAATGGGAGCAGCACACGTAACTCTTTTATAGCCAAACCCGTAATCTTCATACAATGACCAGGCTTAGCCGCTTTTAACTTGTCTGAGTACGATTCTACAATATGCTGTATGAACCGCTCATAATATAATGTCTTGATATTTTCCATTAGTCTTCCAATTTATAACGTGGACGAATCTTCTGAAGGATGCAAGCATCACTCATGTCTGTGTAGAATCCTATCTGGCGTAATTTGTTTTTGAACGCATCCATATTTATGCGGAATGCAGAGTTCATTTCCACATCTGAATCAGCAAAACGTTCTTCACCTACACCATTGATAATAAGGCCGTAGCGTTCGCGTATAGCACTCGCCAATTCATCTATTGAAAGTGAACGTGTCTCGTAACTACCATCTTCTTTTTGACGGAGCACAAGTAATTGAACCAGCGTTTCCAAAAGCTTTGACCCAAGTGCACCTCTTCGAGGATGACGCTTAGAACGGCTGTCAGCCAAAAGCATTGACGAAGAATTCTTCATGGATACCGAATCAATGAACTCGCGCAGATAGCGATACTGATAACTACCCAAATTAGACTTTTCGAGAATATGAACTAACATATTAAAGTAGTCTCCTTCAGGGAAATATGCTAGCATTTCTGCCAAGTCGTCCTGGTCAAACTCTTTCTCATCTTTTTCCGGAAGGTCTTTTCTAATGCCGTTCAATATCAACTCGTAATATTCCTGCTTATCATTGTCTTCCTTCAAAATTCGAAGAGCCTCATCGATATTGCACTCCTTTCTCTCTTGGATAAGGTCAGCCATGTATGTAGAACGGATGTATTTGCCAAAGCCGTTTTCTATTCGTTCCATATCTTTGCAGGCATATTGTGATACAACACTGTCCAAATCGTCAGTCAAATCGACAATCATAGACCAGTCGTCTTTCACATCACGCGTTCCTGCCTCAACCATCTTAGGAAGAAGATATATTATCTTAAATGTGTATAGCGCAAGGTGCAAACCACAGAGAATGCGCAGATAGTCTATGAACACAGCTCTCGGCAGTTTTTCCTTGTAAATAAGCAGTCTTCTGATGTCATCATTAAACAAACTCGCTTGTTCTTTAAGGAAAGGAAGAGGTACACGATCTACTTCTCGGTTCATATTCTGCCTCTCTCTTAATGGCTTCGTCAGATACAGTATTCCTGTCGTATCTACGTCTAAGTCTTCTTTAACAACGATATCGCCAGTACTCTTATCCCATCCTTTGCTCAAATACTTCACCAATCCGTTCATAACTTCAGGATTACTTTTGAGCATGAGGTAAAGTTGGTCTGATGCACGATAGTCACGGCAATATTTACTATTCTGTACGCGGAAACTGAGGATATGCAATGGTTTCAGTGTTGATACGTGTTCCTTGATGATATTGCCGCGATTGACCAGCTCAAGCAAAGAGCTGCGAAGCCAATCCTCAACACCATCAGGGTTGTCTTTAACACCGCTTATATAACCTTTTTCCTCAAGTTTACTCATGTTCTCTTTCAGAACATCGATAGTATATTCTTTGCGGAATGCAAGAGTCACTGGTCGTCCGTCAGAATACATCTTTATGAATAGATTCGTCAAAACGCGATCCAACTTAACGGACTTTACATCCACATAGAATATATCTTTGTTCATGAACGCTGTAACGCTTCCTTTCTTAAGCTTTAGAATCATAGTCTTTCTCCTTATGCGTTAAGTGGTTCAATAACTATATGTTTGTTGCCATCCAAATGTATCACGGTGAACTTGCGATTGTTTTTGGTGACAAGTATCTCCGAGTATGTCTTTGCCTCCAACAGATTCTTGAATATCTGTAGCTCAATGAAGCGACCTCTGAGGTCGTTGACTGATGGACTGAAGCCAGCACGAATGTACTGCAGCATTTCAAACAGGTCAAGACTCACAGTCAACTGGATGAACTTATCTGTCTTATGACGGAAAGTTAAGCTGTCGCTCTCATACTCAATGTATTTTGTCAGATGGTCTGTCTTGTTGACAAACAGCTCAAACTCATCGAGCGAGAAGCGACGATAACTTTTAGATATTGGGTCGCCGACATTAGAACTGGCCAAGAGGAGGTATCCATTGGTAAGTTCGGCATTGTCGCAACCTTCACTCGCAGAAATGGCACGCGCCAAATTCTGCATAGTCTCTTGAAGTGCATCCTCTTTTTCTTGTTTTAATTGCTCCTCAAACATTCCTGCATATCTGTATGGCAATCGTCTGCGGAAATCCATTTTACCCTCGAAGTACTGATGACGGACATACGTTTTGTGTCTGAAAGTTGACTGGAATCTTGCCTCACTGCTTTTTATCTCATAAGCCGGAGTCAATACGTTGTTGTCGTTGAAACTCTTCAGTAGATTTCTCGTGCGGTCACTGAATATGAGATAATTATTAAGCTGCTTTGTCGTAAAATATAAGTCACGGTCGTACGATGGTAGAGCAACGCCTGCCACATCGGTTTCACGCAGGAGTTTTATCAAGCGGTCGTTTGACTCCAATGATGGCAGCATAAAGTTTTTATGCATGCCAACAACAGGGGCTGTAATGTTGAAGTAGTAATACAACCAATAATACTCAGGCACGTTTTCTGTCTGAACATATTCCACAAGTTGCTTTACTTCATCGCAGGAATAGTCACGCGTTATCATCCATGCTATCATCGAACGCAGGTCACGCATTGTGATGTGCAACTCTCGTTTGTAAACGATGATTCTCAACAGCCATTCAAGTCGGTTGATTACTTCGTCGCCGGCACTGCTATCCTGGAATGTGTCCACATTATATTTAATGTAACAACGGTCTGCTATGGGGCAGCCCTGACATTTAGACCAAAGTTCAGGACGGGTAAGCTTCTTCACCTGTTGTGCCAGCAGACTTGGGGTCGCACCATCACGGGCCGTTACGGAACGCAGGTTAAGGTTTATCACCATTAGTCCAGGCAACAATTCTGCGTGTCCTTCCTGATAAAAGTATTCTTCGATGTTGTCTTGCAGCTTCCGCAGTTGAGGCTGAGTAGAGAGAAAGTCTACAAGTCGACCTTCATTGATAGCTATCACACGTCCTTCGTTGGCCTTTGTATAATCGTCGAGGCCGTAGAAAGGACTGAGAAACTCTGCAAGGACATCATTGTTGGCCTTCTCTGCCTCGTCTTGCGAACCGTCATAATTAGACTCAAAGCGAACATTGTTCAGATAGAACTCGGAACCATTGTTTGTGTCATAAGAAACTTTGTTTGTTCCTTGTTCTTCTATACGATGAATGAAGGCGGTCTTACCGTCACCAGCATTACCTGTTATGATGATAAGTTTGTACTTCAAGTCTTTTATGTCCTTAATAAGTTCTTTATCTAGTTTGGTTTCACTATATGTAAGTGTATCAAACTCATGTTCCTTGGCTCCTGCTCTTGTGCCGCCGTTACCATGACGGCTTTGACTGTACAGAGAGTTAAGGTAATCTACAGGGTCAAGCTCTATTCGATTGCTGTTCTTATCAAGTCGATATAATGAGGTTGTATCTTTGAGTATATCATTCAAACCTATTGCGCGCAGAGCATCCTGCATTTCCTTTGCTGTGCGGAAACGCTTATTCTTGTCCGTAACGATTGCCTTCATCACGAAATCGGCAATCGCATCCGTCAACTTGTCATTATATTTGCGGATGTCTGTCGGCTCCATGTGGACATTCGGACGCATACTACCGCCTGGCCATGGATATGCATGGGTAAGTAGTTGGTATATTGTGATACCAAGTGCAAAGGTATCTGCTGATTTGTCCCAATCTATCTTATTGCCACTGACAATAAGGTCTGGAGCCATATACGGGAACGTGCCGCCAAACGATTTGTCGTCTGTTGTGGTTGAGATATTGAAGTCAATCAGCTTATACACCTGACGCTTGTGCCACATGATATTGCTTGGTTTGATGTCTCTATGGAAAACAGGAGGCTCTTGCTCCTGCATATACACCAAAGCATCCAATATTTGTGAAGCCATCTTGTAAACTTCATCTACAGGCAAACGAAGGTCACCTTTGATGTAGTCTTGAAGGTTGTCGCCTTCAAGAAGCTCCATCAGCGTATAGAACAGTCCTTGCTGGGTACGGTCATTAAATTTGAACTCTACAATATTAGGGTGATGAAGAGATTTCAGAGCTTCAAACTCGTTGATGGCATTGTCCACGGATGCATCCCGTTCAAATATCTTGATGGCGAGATATTGTTTTTGCATGTCGTGCCATACCTTGAAGACACGGCCAAAACCACCACGACCAAGTACATCGTGCAGAGTCATAGAAGGCGTTACCTTTACGCCGGGTTTCATGTCTTTCAAATATACCACATTACCCTGTGGGTCACTGCCTTGAGTCGTATGTATTGTGGCAATCGACTCTTTTTCTTCGTCAGCCAGTGCATTGTTGATGAAATCAATCATCTCATCAGCATCATGCCAACGCTTTTCAGGGTCTGCTACGATAGTATTCTTTGCCACCTCGTCCATCCATGCCGGCAGGTCTTTTGAAACCTGACTTGGAAGCATGTCATCTGACAGCACACCGCCATGAGCAGCTGTGAATGTCAGCAAATTGTCGAACGGCGTTTTTCCTGTCATCAATTCATAGAAGATGACTCCCAAGGCATATAAGTCGCTTCCTGAGTTCACGTCTCCCTCTATCAGTTCGGGTGCTGTGTAGGGCGAGTCAAGGTCAGCCTTTTGGTTTATGGTGAAATTCATGTCTGAATGTTCCACAAACCAAGCCATGCGGAAGTTTGCCAAAGCTGCTTTGCCTCCTTCATAAACGTATATGTTTTCTGGGCGAACATCTCTATGATATACGCTCTCATTGTGGGCTGCCTTCAACGCATTGGCTACATCGAGGATGATACTTATCTTGTCGGTCTGCTTAAATGTTTTCTGACGCAACTTCGAGCGTAAGGTACTTTCGTCCTGATAGCGACTTATCTCGTAATAGTATGTCTGCTCCTCGTTCATACGGCACTCTGTCTTGACAATGTATGGTGAATTGCCAATCTTCTCCTGTGCCATATATGCATTTTGTACCTGAAGCTTGAGTTTGCTCAGTTCTGCAGGAGTCTTACCAGCAAAATCCAGAGGGTACTCACGTATCTTGTAGTGCGCCGTTGCTATAAGTTGAGGGACACAAAGATATTCGGTAAACTCCTCTGTCTCCTGAAGCACTTCTTCTATCTGGTAGTTGAAGATAGAAGTTCTTTCAGCTCTCTTGTGTGCAGCCGATTGACCGGTCAGCAGGTCTGCCAACTCATTCTGTATGTTTGCAATCTGTCCATCTCTTCTATTGATAAGGTCGGGACGTGTCAGAAACTCTACAAGGTCATTGTTCAATGTGAATGTCTGGTTGTAACATTCACACTGAGGGTCTAAACCAAATTTAGACTGTTGAGGGTTGCTCAAAGTTACAGCGGTCAATATCTGACCAAACTGCCAATCAGGGTGTTGGTTCTTGATTTTACTTGCAAGGATGCGGCTCTTTAGTCCGGCAGTTTTGTGCGGATTTGCCACTTCCTGTCCGCTACGGAACCAAGCCCAGTCGTCTCCCTCAAGGTTACCTCCCCAGTCTTTGTTCTCAATGTGATACACTGCATGAGGTGCCACTACAATACAGTCATACTCCCAATACTTCATCACACGGTTCTGTCCCGTTATGGCTAGATTTAGGTTAGGAATTATGATGTAATTACTAGGCAACTTCAAGTCAAGAAAGTCCAGTAAGCGCTTCTCTCCTGCGTTTACTGGGCCATCATCATGTATGGGTCTTCTTACTTGTGCCATGTCTATATGTTATTTGTTATTCAATATCTTTTTCAATACACTAATCATCCGGTCTGCTCGCTTGGGTATTGCTTCCTCGCAGAACGTACAGAACTTGTCCACTGAGCGGAAATAACTTTCTCTGTCGAGGTCTTTCATGTAGCTCCATACGTAATCAAATATCTCTTTTGGTTTGCCTTCGTCATCTACATAGTCTTGCAGCATCATATTGTTGACGAAATGAGTCCAACCTTCTGCTCCTTGGTATTCAGTCATTACCTTGCGGTTCTTGTAGAAAATACCTTTCAAGTGCATATCAGGCCGCTTTGCTTCCATAAACACTGCGTACATTGCTTGCAGATACCTGTCCATATAGCCCCGGAACTTTGGATTGTCCTTATAGGTCGCCATAGACTCTTTGTCGTTCAGCTTGTTTGGCAGCACCCAAAGATTACCAATACCATTTAGAAGATGGGCGACGCGGAGTGCTCTTTCAAACTGTTCTTTGCTCGGGCAGAACTTCTCCATTCCCTTGAAATACTGGTCCATGATATTGCTGCCGAACAAGTTCTGGAAATGCACCATCTGACTGCTGCTGTACTCATAACTGTTTATAGCATCTACTGACAGATTTGGCCATGCGCTTCCAAACACCAAGGCCATGATAGACTTTGCCAATTCATTAGTCGGGCAGAACTCTCTGCCATACTTTTCATCGCCTGTCAAAGTCGCCAAGTCAAAGTCGCGCAACTTGTCTATGTCGCCGTCCAGTCTTTCCTTTATGAAATCCTTTACAATGCGCAGTGCATAGACATCAGACGATTTCTCTGCTTTTTCCTTAGCCTTCTCCTTATGGTACTGGTCCATCTCTTCAAAGTAAGATGGCTTATAAAGGTCTGTCTTGTGATATTCGCAGCATCCTTTGAGATAGCGGTCGCGGAAACTCTTAGTAAAAAGTCTGCCGCAGCCTTCGCCTTTCCCTTTTATTCCACCTGCATAGATGCATCCTTCGCATACTGAGCCTTTTACTCCGTGGAAAGGAAAGTTGTCCTCTATTTCGATGAAGTCTTGTATGTCCGCATCATCGGCAAGTTTATGAATCATCTTACTGAGCGTGGCATCTTGTCCTTCTGTGGGTTCTTCGACTGCATTAAGCGGAAGAGGATAGAACTCGTCGTCCAAACCAATAGGATGTTCCATTCGTTTGCAGAATGTCAAATCCAACGAGCGAGGATGCACATCCATCTTCATCTTCTCGTCAAGACTCTTGCGAGCCATGTCTACGAGGGAAGTCTCTTGCCCTGTCGCCTCGTTCATAAAATTCATGGCAGTTTCGTCGTTTCCTAAGAAGAAAGCTGCAGCCGCAGGTATATGGAGCAGGAACACTTGTGTCACACCTTCTTTCTTATACACGTCCATTACCTTGAAGTAGCTATTGAAGTGGAATGTGCAAAGGTTCCATTTCTTTACATCTGGATTTTCCTGACACAATCCATCTATCTCGCAGAACATCGCTGCATGAGCACTGGCTATGAGGAAACGGGTCTTGTGCGCAGGCTTCAAGAGTTTGGTCGTTGCATCTACAAAGAAACCGGCACGCACTATGTCACCAACATGGTAGGTGGCATCTACTATCACAGGCGCATTGGTGTCACGATAGAAGAATTGCAGCCCAGGCAGTGTCCAGTTGGCAAACTTCTCGAAAAGTTGCTTATAATCCACGGTCGCTTTCTTCGGCAGATGACTTCTTTCTGCATCATAGATACTTCCGTCTGTCGTGATTATGTAGGGTTTCTCATCTATCTCAGCATAGATGAAGTCTTGGTCTTCCATCCAATAGGCACGGTCGAATATCATTGGGAAGATGACATCGCCGTTCACATGTGCCACACCGTAGGTATATCTTGTTTTGGGGTTTGTCTTCGACTTGCGTATAGTGTTGCTGAACACGAAGAATCCCTGCTTCACCTTATATACGTCGTTGTGCCAAACTTTCAGCACAATGCTTCCATCAGGGCGCAAGATGTTTTTCTTGGCTCCCAATTCAGCCTTGTAGTAGCCCTCTCCCCATTCTTCTATATAGGTATAGCCATCGGAGATACGTTCTTCGGCTCGGTTGATGAGATACCATTTGCCATCGTCAAAGGCTCTGGCTATCCCGTTGCTGTCGTATTCGTACTTCGTCATGGCTATTCCTCCTTCAATTGTTTGCTAATCCATCCCTCATCTACACACAGCAATCCTTTCACTGCCATTCGGGGATCCATCCGGCAGGCCATCTTGTGCTCGTAATAGTTATCCATGGCGAAGCGTACCTGCATCATTCTTTCTTTCTCTTTGTCGTCGTAGAGAAAGAAGATTGTACCAAAGGGAAACTCTTCGGTTGCCTCCTCTACATGGTCAAAGTAGAGTTCGTAGCCTTTTGTTGCCAACTCAGGATTGATTACATGACTTATCATATACTTCTGCCGTTCGATAGCCACATCGTCCAATCCATTTTCAAGTATGAGTATCTTTTCCTTCAGTCGGTTCAGTCCGAATACACCACGCATAGTGTAATTGCCGTCCATACCTAAGCCATCCTCAGGCAGTTCCATTGGTTCGTAGTTATAGTCGTCGGGCTTAAAGAAGTCGAAGAACAACATGAAGTGATGCTCCATATCGTGATATAGGAAGCCTGTCGGTATGCCTGTCACCTTGCCACAATGAGGACAATGATACATAAACAACTCCTCAGAGAATATCTGCTCTCTGAGTTCAGGATTTAAGTCCACATTCACTGACGACCAGAAATTAAACTCTCCGTCATGATGGCAGTGCGGACATGTTATGTTTTCTTTTCTCTGCTGTGACATAGTTTTATTCTTTATTATGGCAAACTACTTACTCCAACTCTCGATTTCTTGCTCTACCATGGAAATGGCTTTACGCTCATTACAATTAGCCAGATAACGCTTTGTATAGGCATCTTTTACCATCTTGTCAATTTCCTCCATTACACTAACCTCAACAATGGGGACGGGAATTTCCAAAACGAGCCTAGGAATAGGACGACAAAGTTTTGTGCCTGCTTGTAAGTTTCTTAGCAATCGAAATCCATAATCAGAGGCAAGCCAAGCATACAGATAGCCTGATGGTACTTTGCCGTTCGTATTCATGCGTATAAACTCGCCTGAAACAAGTTGTCCTTCTAAATCTTCATTTGCATATATCGTTCTGCAGAATGTTTCATTTTCTCCAAGGGTTCCGACACCTGCAATCAAGATTTCACCATACTTTACTAAATTGTCCGTTTTGACATTTCGTTTGGATATGTACTTGCCTTTAACTATTGTGTCAAAAATGTCCTTTTGATTAATCAACATTATTCCATGCCCTTCGTTTACTTCCACACGTGGGAATGAACCTGTTGAAAAGGTTTCGCCACCTAATAACACATCCTTTAATGGTACAGTTTGGCAAGTTATAGCCGCTTTTGTCTTTCGGATTCGTTCTGAATGATTGAATGCATTGATAGTCGTTGTGTCAATGTCTTTGCGTTTTCTTACAAAGCATGAAACCTTG